>PFQT01000039.1 GCA_002788135.1 Candidatus Yonathbacteria bacterium CG_4_8_14_3_um_filter_46_25 | reverse complement strand
TGCTTCTCCCATCCCTTTTATTGGACACCGAGTGTAAAGTAAAAGGACGGAAACCCATGTGAACGGCACTGAAAACTTTTGGAGCTTTGCCAAACGACAACCGGCACAATTCAACGGAGTTTCCAGAAAAACGTTCCTGCTTCACTTAAAAGAATGCGAATTTCGCTACAATTACAAACATGAGATGCTAGAAACATTGAAGAGAATTATTAAGAGTTTGTTAGCCTAGAGCCTATATGAATAATAAAACACACATCGATCATTTGGGCGAAAATATACCCGAACTGCTCGCGAGTGACATTCTTGATGTCGGTTCCGGTAGGGGAGATTTCGTTATCAGTATCGCCATGCGGGGAGGCAGGGCGATTGGTTTGGAAAAAAGTCCGACGTACCGCGCGCTCACCAAAGAAAAAGCGGCCGCTGAACGACTTTATGTTACCGTTGTCGATGGAGTTGGTGAGAATATGCCGTTTCCCGACGAGTCATTCGATTTTGTCAACATGTCGGAAGTGATCGAGCACGTTGACGACCCCGGACGTGTTCTCAAAGAGGTGTATCGGGTTCTGCGCGCGCGCGGGAAAGCGTACATAAGTATTCCGAATCGGTTCGGAATGAAAGATCCGCATTTTCATCTCTATGGCATTAACTGGCTCCCGCGATTTCTTGCCGATCCGTTCATTGGTTTTTTTGGCAGGCACAAAAATTACGAGAACACAGAAGCTGGTATTCAAAATCTTGCGGAGATGCGCTACGCGACGTTTCGCGGCGCGCAGTGTCTTTTTGAAAAGCATGGTTTCAGCACAGAGGATGATCGCGTGCTCAAACTCGCGAAACGGCTTGCGGACAGGGGATGGCTCGTGTCTGGTGCCGGTATGATTGCGTATCGTTTGTTGCGTCCGTGGTATTTTTCGACATTCCACTTTATAGTAACCAAGCGACCATGAAAAAAGTACTCGTAATCTACCGGTCAAAGTTGGACGAAAATCGCGGAACTCCGCTTCGGGTAAAAAATATTCTCATTCGTCTTGTGCGCGAATCCGAAATCAACCTCACGGTCGCCTCGTGGGATGATCGGGCGGTTATTTCCGCCGCGCACCACATCCATCTTGCAAATAACCACTTCGACGATCTCAAAAAACTCTACCAATATATCAAGAATCATGATATCGATATCGTTATCGGCCATACGATGGCGACGTTTTACTATCTCTGGCCGCTCAAGCTCTTGACGTCCGCGAAGATCGTTCTCGAGATGCATGGCTTTATTGAAGAAGAGGCGCGGCTGTATGGCGCGATTTCGCCGTTTCGCTATCGTGTAAACAAAATACTTTACGGCCTTTTTTATCGAAACTGCGATCTCATCACCACCTGTAGCGACACGGCGGCCGAAGAACTTTCTCGGTACAACAAAAACACCATCAGTATCTTTGGTGGTGTCGATATGGATGTTTTCTATCCCGACGTGGCGCCGAAGGATTATTTCATGAAAGAAAAAGGGAAAATATATATCGGGTACGCGGGGAATACGCGCGCATGGCAAGGTTTGGATTTTCTCGTTGACGCGTACCGCGAGCTTCGCGAGGAATATCCGGAGTTTATGCTTGTAACGCTCACGAGTGAGGCGAAAAACGCTCCAACGGGAGACGGGATTGTGAGCGTTGGAGCTGTTCCGCATGCTGAAGTTCCTCATTTTCTCGCGGCATGCGATATTTTGGTTATACCCCGACCGGCAAACGAGGTCAACCGACTTTCGTTTCCGTCAAAGCTTGTCGAGTATATGGCGATGGGGAAGCCGGTAGTCGGAAGCCGCACCGCCGATGTTCACAAGGTTATAACGGACGGAGTGGATGGCATGCTCTATGACCCGGGCGATCGTGCGGGGCTCAAGCGATGCCTCATCGCCCTCAAGAGTGTTGACTCGCGAAAAACACTGGGGTATAATGCGTGGCAAACGACCCGGGACGGATACTCGTGGGACAAACAGGTCCATACATTTATTAAGGAGTTAACTCATCTGTGATTTTATGCCAAAAGCCGATTGGGAAGAGAACACCATTAAGAATATTTTTTCTCGCGCCGACCTGTGGCCGTGGAAAGACGACGAGATTGTTTCCATACTCGATGTTGCGTGCGGTCTATCGCTCAAGTCGAAATTCTTGCCCGCGAAAATCCGTGTCGGTGTTGATATTCACGAAAAATATTTCGACCATATTGAATCTGATGTGCCGTATGTGGTTATAAAACATGACGTGCGGAAATTAAATGAAATTTTTGTCTCGAAAAGCTTCGATATCGTCATAGGGCTCGATATCGTCGAGCATCTTGAAAAAGAAGAATCCCTTAACATGATCAAACAATGTGAAGAGATCGCTCGGAAAGCCGTCATTTTTGAGTGCCCAAAAGGGTTCATTCCACAGAATATCGATATTCAGGGACATGACGCCGATCATTGGCAAACGCATCGCTCGGCATGGGAGCCGGAAGAATTCGAGAAACTTGGTTTCAAGACTCTTATCCGCGATTACACGATGAGCAATGTAAAACGTCACACGGAGATTGACGACATCGATGTGCATGTTCAAATGATCGATGCCATTAAGTTTATGGAAAAGAAACAGCGATGAAACGAATTCTTATCACTGGAGGAACAGGGTCTTTTGGCGGCACGATGGTGCGGCATTTACTTGGCGAGAAAGATGGAGAGACGGAAGAGGTTGTCGTTTTCAGCCGTGATGAATTCAAACAGCATCAAATGCGGCAGGAATTTGGTTCGCGCAAACTGCGTTTTATAGTCGGGGATGTTCGCGACGAGTACGCGCTTGAGCGGGCGATGCGCGGGATTGATGCCGTTTTTCATGCCGCCGCGCTCAAACAGGTTCCGACTGGAGAGTTTTCACCGATGGAGATGGTTCGCACTAATGTCTTGGGAACGCAAAATGTTCTCGACGCGGCGGAACAATCTCCGTCGGTCAAAAAAGTCGTGCTTCTCTCCACCGACAAAGCGGTTCACCCCGTCAATACTATGGGGATATCAAAGGCGCTTGCCGAGCGTTTGGTGTTTGGCAAAGGGCATCATTTTACGGACACGGTATTTTCGGCGGTTCGTTATGGAAACGTCATGGCATCGCGCGGGTCGGTGATACCTCTTTTTATCGATCAGATAAAAAAAGGGAAAGATATCACCGTGACCGATCCCGCGATGACCCGTTTCATGCTCTCACTTGACGACGCGATCGACTTGGTGCTCTTTGCCGTCGAGCATGGCGAGCAGGGCGATCTTTTTATACGAAAAGCGCCGGCGACGACGGTTGGTGATCTTACCATGGCTCTTCTCAATATTTTTAACGCAAAGAATAAAATTGTTGTTGTGGGAACGCGCGCGGGGGAAAAGGTCCATGAAACGCTTGCAACGAACCTTGAGCTTTCGCGAGCGGACGATTTCAAAGATTATTACCGCATCAAAAGCCAGTCCGGCCTCAACCATGAGGAGTTCTATGAGAAAGGACTTCTCAAGAATGTGGAGGATGATTACACGTCCGAAAATACAAAACGTCTTTCGTCCACGGAACTCGAAGCGCTTTTGCGAAGTCTCGATTACGTTAAGCGAGAACTTGAGAGATGAAAACAATTGGGATTACCGGACATACCGGATTTTTTGGGCAACACATCAAATGGTTTTTCTATGGCTTCAGAAATGATGTAAAAATTATTCCGATCGGGAGAGAATTTTTTTCTGAAAAATATGAGAAGCTCCCTTCCGTTTTGAAAGAGTGCGAAACGGTAATTCACCTTGCCGGCGCGCATCCGGCGAACACAAAAAATGCGGAAGAAATTTACGCCATCAACCTTGATTTGGCGCGTAAGCTCACCGGGGCGTGCGATGTCGCTGGGGCGACTCCGTACCTTATCTTCGCGTCTTCCATACAAGCACATCGCGACAATCCCTATGGAAAGTCAAAAAAAGATGTCGGCGCGTTGTTTCGCGCGTGGGGAGAGAAGACCGGAGCGTATGTTACGAATCTTATTATTCCGAATGAGTTCGGAGAAAACGGACGGCCGTTCCATACCACCGTCGTCGCCACATTCTCGCACCAATTGATCAAAGGAGAACCATCAACCGTGAACCTCGACGCGGTGATTCCTCTTATCCATACCCAAGATGTCGCACGGATCATGTATAATCTGATACGAGATCCGAAAAATGAAGACATTGAATTGCCAGGGACGTCGATGAAGGTTGCCGATCTCTATGATATTCTCCGTGGTTTCAAGGAGAACTATTTCGACCGCGATATCGTGCCGAGCTTTCCAACCGATCTACACTACAAGTTGTTCAATACATTCCGGTCGTATCTGTTCGATTTTGATTTCTACCCGCGAAGTATTGAAATCAAGTCCGATGAACGGGGGAGTTTGTTTGATCTCGTCAAGGAGAAAACGGGCGGGCAAACATTCGTTTCGAGCACGAAACCGGGCAAGGTTCGCGGTAATCATTACCACACGAGAAAGATCGAACGGTTTTGCGTTATCAAGGGAGTCGCGGAAATAAAATTGCGGAAACTCCTCGCCGACGACGTGCGCACGTTCAGGGTATCGGGCAACCAGCCAACCTATATTGATATGCCGACTTTTTTCACGCATAATATAATTAATATCGGCAACGATGAGCTTATTACCGCGTTCTGGATAAATGAGCTTCTGGACAAGAACGACTCTGATGCTTATCCAGAGGAAGTTTAACAGGTTTTCATATTTGTCAATTTATGAATGATATTAAAAAAATGAAAGTAATGACGGTGATCGGCACTCGTCCGGAGATCATCAAGCTTTCGGAAACGATTAAGGAGCTTGACCGATATACGGATCACGTACTGGTGCATACCGGCCAAAATTACGATTATGAATTGAATGAAATATTCTTCAAAGACCTTGGTCTGCGAAAACCGAACCACTTTTTGAATGTCGCCGGAGCGAGTGCTTCGGTGACGGTGGGGAATGTCATCTCAAAACTTGACGACATTCTCGAAAAAGAAAAACCGGACGCCTTTCTCATTCTTGGGGATACCAACAGTTGCATGGGAATGTACGCGGCAAAGCGCCGAAAGATACCGATATTCCATATAGAAGCGGGCAACCGATGCTTCGATATGCGGGTTCCGGAAGAATTAAACCGCCGCGTCATTGACCATACGAGCGATATCAATCTGGTGTACAGCGACGTAACGCGCCATAATTTGCTTCGAGAGGGTCTTCCGATGGATCGGATTATCAAGATCGGCTCGCCGGTGTTCGAAGTGCTTTCCGCGCACAAGAAGGAAATACGAAACTCGACGGTCGTGAAGGACATGGCGCTTCGTGAAAAAGACTATTTCGTTCTTTCCGCCCATCGGGAGGAAAATATCAATATTGAATCAAATTTCAAAAAGTTCGTTGACATCATCAACAGGGTTTCTTCGCATTACGATAAGCCGATTATTTTTTCGGTGCATCCTCGAACGCGCAAGCGGCTTGAAGAGGAAAAAATTACTTTGCCGAAAAACGTGAAAGCGACGGTGCCGCTCGGATTTTTTGATTATGTGAACTTGCAGATGAATGCGTTTTGCGTTCTCTCCGACAGTGGCACGATCAGCGAAGAATCTTCCATGCTTAATTTCCCGGGAATTAACATCCGTGACACCAATGAACGTTTGGAGGCGATGGACGAAGCGTCGGTGATCATGACGGGACTTGATCCCGATCGGGTGCTTCAGGCGATCGAAATCGCCAGAGACCAGCGAAGGGGAGATGATCGCGACTTCATAATGCCGGTTGATTATGGGAATATAAATGTTTCAAAAAAAGTGGTTCGTATCATCGTGAGCTATGTTAATTACGTTAAACGGACAGTATGGTCGGAATTTTGACACGGCACCAATGATGGCGGGCGATGGGCATAGTGGGATTTTCCTAGTTTGTTAACGCTGGAAATCTATTTTGTCAAGAGCATCTTTCATACTGCGAGCATTCTTGTAAATGTCAAAATCGCGATCGAGCGTTTTTCGTGCGTTTTCCACGATCTGTCGGACACGCTCCTTATCGGTGAGGAGTTTTCTTATTCCTTCTTGCAAGAGCCCGATGTCTTCTTCATCGATGACGTGCGCGAAATTATTTTCATGGGCATAGATCGAAAGATACGCACGCGGCGGAGCATGTACTAGAATCGGTTTGCCTGACGAGAGATACTCGGCGGTCTTCCCTGGAATCGCCATTTCTACAACCTCGGTGCGCGGCGTATTCCACGAGAGGGGGAGGAACAAAATGTCAGCGTTCGCCTGGATTTCCGGCATATCTTTTTGCGGCGCCGACCGGAACGATACTTTTGGATTATGCGCAAATTCAGCCTGCAACGCTTCAAGAGGTCGCGGCGCATAGATGGAAACGCGCACATCGAGATCGTCCATTGAAGAAACCGCCTTGATCACGTTGCGGATGCTTCTCTCCTGCGGCCAATAGATGTTTCCGGTGTACAGGATTTCAAAATACGATTTCGGTACCGTAGGGCGGGGCTTCTTGGTCGGCGCGGTTTCCGAAACGATCGGACAATTGGTGATGATTTCGTAACAATATCGGGTGCCGTATTTTTTTCGGTACAGACGTTCGTGTCCCCCTCCCATGACAAATATTTTTTTCGCTCCGGAAAAAAGCATCGGCTCAAAAATAGCCGCGGCGGCATCTTGCAACCCCCCAAAATTATTCCAACGGTACAGATCGAGGAAATAGAGCGTGTAAGGCGTGCCCGATATCCTCGAGAGCAGAAAGGCGAGCAGAAGCGCTCTCCCGTTGTCCGCGGTTCCCATGAGGAGATCGATTTTTTCGCGTCGGATGATTTTTCTTCCTTTCCGCAGAGCGGAGAAGAAGCTCGCCATTTTTTTTGCGACACGAACGACTTTCCATGGGCTGTCTTTTTTGAACCACCTTATCGCGTTCGTTTTTTCATCGAAAAGAAAGTATTGGCAGGGGAGTTTCGGGTGAGTGAACTCGGGGTTCATGTTTTTGGAATCGGTGAAGATCGCGTAAGAATCTTCGCTGAATTGCGAAAAAAGATTGTAGAGGAAGTGTGGGCTTGCTCCGGGCGCGGGCGGCGCGAAACTCGATACGACGAGCATTTTCTTGTTGAAGCGGATGCGCGGCTCTTTCATACTCCTTTATTTTTGAATTTTTTTGCCAGCAGTCGCCACTGGGCGTAGCTCACCGCGAACGAAACAATGATGAAAATAAATCTGCTTGCGATTGCGCCGGCTATCCCGTATGTCGGTACGAGCGCGAAAAGAGAGAGTATCAGGATGGCATTGGGAACGATACTCCAATAAAGCCACGGTTTTGGAACAACAGAGATTTTCGAGTTGATCGCCGCTGAAAGAAGCGTCGCTGGCAATACGAGAACGAGAACGCCGGCAAGCAGTTGCGAAAAGAGAATCGCTTCAGGATAGCGGGGGAACAGTATCCCGAAAAGATACGGTGCGAGAAGCGCGTAGGGGATCGCGATAAGCGCCCCGATTGCAAGAAGCATAAGGAGGCGCCTGCTCAATATGGCTCCTATTTCGTCGAATGTTCTGGCGGCGAGTTTCGGCAGGGCGAGTGCGGGGATGTTTTTGTAGAGGCCTCGTATTTGGTTGATCGGCGCGAAGGCAAGCGAGTAAATGGCGAGTTCCACGGCGCCGAACTCGTGGAACATGATAAGCGAATCGAAATACAGGGCGATTGTTCCGATTATCCCGACGGCGCTCAAGTGCTTCCCATACGACATGACCATCGCGTCTTTGTTGTCGTTCGGGGGAAATTTTTTGACGGCGACCATGAAGAAAAGCAAGCGCATGGTCGTCCATGAAATGAAATAGGCAAGAATGATCGCGTGGAGATTTTTTGTCAGGAAAATAGTCGCCATGAGCGCGCCAACCGCGACTATTTGGCTCGCGACAAAATATTCGATTGAGCGTTTGAAAAGTTTCTTGCTTTGCAGATAGGAGTGATAGATGCTCAGCGTGTCCATGACGGGGATGAAAAATCCGGCAATGAGAAACGAGATTGCCAGGTCGGTATTTCCCGCGTAGTAGTAATACGCTCCCAGGAGAAAACTCGCCCCGCCGCCGACGAGTCCGAATCGAATTCTTGTTCGGAGTGACGGCATAAGCGACCCTTCATATCCGCGCGCAATCGCCTGGTTGAGATAGGTTGTAATCCCCGGCAAGGTTGTGATTCCAAGAATGCTGACGACCGAAAGGATGTATTTATAGGTCCCATAGGTTTCTTTCGGAAGCAGATTTGCAAACGCGATCGCGAGGATAAGCGCCGACGCGGACGAGATAATTTGTCCGAGGGAAAGCCAGAAACCGCCCTTTGCAAGGTACACCATGTCGGTCTTGAGGTAGCGTTCACTGCCGCGCAGAATCGCATAGACAGCTTTTCGTAGTCGCTTCATCTGTTCAATCTTAATTGATTTCCCATATTTTTCCTAGCGCCTTACGACCGTAGATGCTATAGTACCGAAATGAATCAAAATAAGATATTGCGAAATATCCTCCTCGGCGGCATTTTTTTGTTGCCCGCACTAACGCCGTGGATTGTCGCAGGTAACCTATTTTTTCCATTCATTACGGGGAAGGCGTATTTTTTCAGAATTCTCACCGAGATACTTTTTGGTGTTTGGCTTATTCTTATGTATCGCGATCCCGTGTATCGTCCGCGCTGGTCGCTCGTTATGTGGGCCGTCGCCGCGTTCATCGGCATCACCCTGCTCGCCAATCTTTTTGGCGCAAACCCATACCGAAGCTTCTGGAGCAATTACGAGCGCATGGAGGGTTTCATCACGCTTGCGCACATTTTTGCGTATTTCATTGTCGCGGGCGCTGTCGTTACCGGAGAAAAGTTATGGTATTGGTTTTTTGGTGTTTCGATCGGCGCGAGTCTTTTGATGGACATTTTCGCTTTTCTCCAGCTCGCTGGAGAACTGCCGATCAATCAGGGGGGGGTGAGGGTTGATGGGAAGCTTGGAAACGCGGCATATTTGGCGATGTACAATCTTTTTCATATTTTTCTTGCCGCGTTCCTTTTATTGAGAGCACCTGCCTTGAACTTGTTGAAAGCGTGGAAGGAAAAAAATGGCGCGCATTTCCTTTTTGGCAGTTTGTGTCTCGTGGCGGTGGTGTGCAATACGATCATTCTCTATCATACCGCGACCCGAGGCGCGATTCTCGGTCTTATCGCCGGATCGATCGTGTCGCTTGTTTTGGTCGCCGTCTTTGAGAAGAAAAATAAAAAATTGGCACGCGGATCAATGTGGGCGATTGTGGTCATACTCGCGCTGGTGCTTTCCTTCGTTCTTTTCAAGGACGCGTCGTTTGTGCGGGAGAGCCCGGTGCTTTCACGGTTCGCCTCGATTTCCCTTTCCGAAACGACCACCAAGTCCCGGTTCATGGTCTGGGATATGGCGTGGCAGGGCTTCAAGGAACATCCGATCCTCGGCTGGGGGCAGGAAAATTTTACCGTCGTGTTCAGCAAGTATTACGATCCGCTCATGTATGAGCAAGAGCCGTGGTTTGACCGGGCGCACAATGTGGTTCTTGATTGGTTGGTCGCGGGAGGGCTCCTGGGAGCACTCTCGTATTTTTTCTTGTTTGTGTCCGCGCTCTATCTTTTGTGGTCCAAGTCAAAAACATTCTCGATCGTCGAGAAGAGTGTGCTTTCCGGACTTTTTGTCGCGTATTTTTCCCACAATCTATTTGTTTTCGATAATCTCGTAAGTTATATTTTGTTCTTCTCCGTACTTGCCTATATCCATTCCGAAAGCGTGGAATCGCACGGGATTGTGGCGCTTGAGGAAAAGGTCGTCGTGCTCGTACGGCGGGTAAAAGGATTTTTTCCGAGATATTCGGTCGCACCGCTCGTTGTCGTACTCACGGTATTTTCGATGTATTTTTTTAATTACCCGAGCATGGCCGCGAATGTTAATCTCATCAACGGGCTGGAAAATCAAAAAGAAGGTCCTGCGAAAAATCTCTCGTATCTCGAAAAGGCATTGTCGTATCACTCGTTTGGCGGCACGGAGATCGCAGAGCGTTTTTCCATTACGGCGTATTCGGTATTGATTTCCGATAAGGTTGATGATCAAACGAAACAAACATTTTACAATGATGCGCGGTCGGCGCTTGTTGCGCAGACCGATCAAGACCCCAACAATGTTCGTATCTTGCTTTTCCTCGGAACTTTTTTGGATCAAGCGGGGAAGTATGACGAGGCACTTGTTTATTTAGAGAGAGCGTACGCCCTTGCTCCCAAGAAACAGGCGGTATTATTTGAACTCGGCAATGCTTATATAGGAAAGAAAGATATTTCAAACGCGCTTTCGGTGCTTAAAACAGCGTACGACCTTGCTTCGGATTATCGCGAAGCTCGGCTTTACTATGCCGCCGCGGCGATACATAACAAGGACAACGCTCTTGCCGACGAACTTCTCGCGCCCCTCGCGGATTTGGGTCCTGTCAACGATCCGAGGATTATCAACGCATATTTTGCGACTGGCCAATACGGGGAAATGATCGCAATCTATCAAAAATTGATTGAGAAGAATCCCGACGATCCGCAGGCGTATCTCCTTTTAGCGAGCGCGTATCTTCAAAACAGCGAGCGGACAAAAGCGATCGTCGAGATACAAAAGGTGATCAACATGCGCCCCGATTTCAAAGGGCAAGGCGAGTATTACATCGGCGAGATTAGGGCGGGGAGGAACCCATAATCTTCGAATTCGCGCGGAAATGAAGAGTTAAAAATTTTCCCATATTATGAATAGGCAAAAAAATATTCAACCAGTGCCGAACAGAGAGAGTTTTAGCGAACAAGCCGACTCCGAAGTTGATGCTTTGAAAAAATACATAGAGACCAAAGAATCAAATGGAGATGACGCTACCGTGGAAAAAATAGAATTGATAAGTAAAATCAACGACATCCGCTATTTTCCCGAGGAGAGGTCGCTCTTTGACACATGGCTCGGCAAGATTCCCAAGAACTCTTTTGAACAACCGATTAAGATTAACGATCCGGCAGAAGTCACGGAGTATTTACCTGACGTTGCGAATTATACGGGAGAACCAATTAACTTGTTCTTTTCATATCAAGGCGGGTTCTCTAATGATGATTTAGATATTATTTTTAGACATTTCTCATCAAAAAATCAGAATTTTGAGATCTCCATGACACGCTATCAAGGCGGACTATTATCTGTTGGGATAGGGGACAAAACAAGAGATACGAGTGCGCGTATGGATGGGAAATACTACGGACACTACCACCCAATTGGAAATTTTATTCTGACAAATCAAGAGGTGTTGCCGCCAAGGTTTATGCAAGGTCTTTTGCCGAGCCCGGGAGACATTCGCGGTTTTTTAAAAAATCTGAATTCTGTTAGCGACGGAACTCGTATTTATTCGCACAATGGCAGTGTTTCGATAAGCATTCATGTGGGCCGTGAAGATACTGACAAAGCGGTGGAAGAATACAAAATGGCATATTTTGACCTGTTCCTCGGAAAAAACAAACTCGGCTTTTTATTTGACGAAGATGTGATTAATTACTTTCGAGAGCGTTTCTCAATAGATATACAGTTTTTTCCTCATGAAAGAACAACGGAATCTTCAGATGAGTAGAAACGTAAAAAGCCGAGAAGGGTTAGACATGCTCATCCTTGCGCAACGCCAAAAAGACGCCAAAAAGGTCCGACCTTTACACAAATTGTAAAGGTCGGACCTTTTTGGCAAGAGCCGATCTTGTTGAAAAGGTCTGTTGTATTAGAAGGTTGAATGTAGCCATTCTTAATTTCTAATCTGAATCATAAGACTCACCATGTTTAGTTACCCTTTGTTACCTCATATGGTTAACTGTGCAGGCCTTTGACTTTTTCCGCATCTTTTGCTATCATGCAAAAGTGAGTGCCTGAAAGGGTTACTTACCAAAACAAAACAAGAGTCTGCGTAAGTCCCGCCTTTGGCGGGATTTGCGTTTTGTCGGGAGCTTGTTACAATAAGGTTTCCTCATAAATATTTTTTCTTGTGCATAGTCATGGTCGGCGGTTGCACTCACATAGACTTTTGTTTTGGAGCTAGCCCCCGTCGACCATGAGTGTGCATAAGTCCCAGTATGATAAATGAATTTGTACCGCTTGCCGATTTGACCACCATGAGAGTGGGGGGCACGGCGCGGTATTTTTTTATTATCAAAAACGAAGCCGATGTTATCTCCGCATATTCGTTCGCGAAAGAGAACGGTACGTCCTTTTTTGTTCTTGGAGGAGGATCGAATACTGTTATTAGTGACGATGGGTTTGCGGGTGTTGTCATGAAAATGGAAATGAAAGGAGTTCATTTTTCGGACGAACATGACGGCGCGGTGATCGCGGTGGCGGAAGCGGGGGAGAATTGGGATACGTTTGTCGCCATGACGATCGAACATGGTCTCTATGGACTTGAAAATCTCTCGGCGATTCCCGGGACGGTGGGTGCCGCTCCCATTCAAAATATCGGCGCGTATGGCATCGAAGTATCAGACACAATCGCGTGGGTCGAAGCACTTGATCCGGTGACCATGAGTACGCATCGGTTTCGGGCACGTGAATGTCATTTCGGCTACCGCGATAGTTTTTTCAAGACAGACGAAGGGCGAGAGCTTATCGTGCTTCGTGCGGCATTTTCCCTCAAACGGAACGGCGATCTTCGGATCGGTCACGATGACATAAAAAAATATTTTTCTGAACGTAAGCTCCCGATTGAACTCTCTGCGATAAGACAAGCGATCACCGATATCAGATCGGCCAAACTTCCCGATCTTCGGAATATCGGCACCGCCGGATCTTTTTTCAAGAACCCGGTCATTTCAAGGAGCAAAGCGGACGAATTGTGCGTACGTTATCCCGGCGCGCTTTGTTTTCCTGTTGACGATAAAAATGTAAAGATATCAGCGGCGTGGCTCATCGATCATGTTGGTGGATGGAAAGGATATCATGAAGGAGGCATTGGCGTGTATGAAAAACATGCGTTGGTGCTCGTCAATTACGGAACCGGGACCGCGGCAGAACTCATTTCTCTTGCGGAGAAAATTATCGCCGACGTGAAGAACAAAACTGGCATTGCGCTTGTGCCGGAAGTGTGTATAGTGTGATCGCAAGATCGTTGCGTAAAAAAACAAGATCATTGCGATTCAAAAAAGTTTTTCAAAATTTTTTGAAAAACTTTTTTGAAAGTTATCCACATTTTTTTTGAAAAAATGTTGTTTTTAATTTTCAATGTACGATAATTAACGTAACGATAGTTATGTGTTTGTTGTTTTTACAACAAAGGTCGACGCATTAGCAATTAATTTTTTTCTCTTTTCTTCACGTATGATGAATGGAGAAATAAAAAATATGCCTGCAAAAAAGAAAGCTACGAAAAAGCGTGCGCCTGCAAAGAAGAAAGCGCTTGCAAAGAAGAAAGTCGCAAAGAAGAAAGCGCCTGCAAAGAAGAAAGCGCCTGCAAAGCGCAAGCCTGCGAAAAAGCGCCGCAAATAGTAGCGACAGATCCTACTTCGCCCAAATACCCCCTCTTGCAGGGGGTTTTTGGTTGTTCTGTTTTTGGTGGTGCTTGGAGTTTCGTCACTTCACGTGATTTTGTGTTGGGCGGGTGTTCAGTTAACCTTCAAGGGTGACACTGTGGATAAATAATAATTAAACTTTTCAATC
>PFQT01000048.1 GCA_002788135.1 Candidatus Yonathbacteria bacterium CG_4_8_14_3_um_filter_46_25 | reverse complement strand
CGCCGGTTGCCCCCGCGGCAACCGCTCCCACGAACACAATCATGCCGAGACTCAAAAGAATTTTTTTCATAATGTTAACTCGAATTAAATTGTTACTGTTTTAATGCTGTTAATATGTATCCGCCCAATTATCGTGGCCGCGAAAACGCGTACTCGCCGAGCAACAACCGCGCGATCCACCGACCAAAGAAACCGCGCGGCGCCGCAGAAACAAGAATGTTTCGCGCGCCACTATTTTGTACCAATTAAATTATGCAAGCAATTATAGATGTCAATATGGTCATTTTGTGCATTAACCTGTAGAGAACCCTGTGCGTAACCTGTGCAGAAGCTGTGTATAAGCTCTCCACGCCGCAAAACGCGCGAGTTGTGTAAAAAATTTGACATATAAACAGGTTCGGTTGGTTTTCCCACTTACCACTATTTTCCACGATCGTGGAAAATAGTGGTAAGTGGGTTGTGACAGATCGTGGACAAAAAAACGCGGTTCCATTCATGTTTTTTGCGCACAAACGTTTGACACGCGAGATGAGCAGGGATAGGATAAGTTAAGAGAAGAGGTATTCCATCAACCCGGAGGAAGCATGAATCTCAATGCTGGCACACCACACGCAGAGTCGAACCCCGACAACACCACCGACAGCAGGAGAAACGGAAACAATCGAGCCGTTCAGGTGGAAGAAATGTGTGGTTGCGGAAAGTGGATAAACTACGTATTCCCGACGGACAACAAGCTCGACAAGGTCAACAGCGGCAGGATTGATGCCGGCAAGAAACCGCTCTGTCGAGAGTGTCACGCCAACCATAAAAGGAATTGATAAACCGGAGGAAAACACACGCACGGCGAGCTTCGATATCGAAGAGTCGGAGCGATCAAGCGCGTCAAACAAAGACCGTGCGGATGCGAGATCGTCCATCGGCCAAAATGTTTTGGTTGAGAACAATCTTGATAGATGATAGAGTGATCCGGCAAGGAATCGCTCTGCCACCGGTGCGATAGGCAGTATGCAACCGATTGCAACCATACCCCCTTCTCGCAATGCGCGGGAAGGGGACTTTTTTAAAAATAGGCAGAACATTCTCTTAAACATGCCGGTATCAAGATCAATCCTTAATACATCATTGATACGGAAACTTTTGATGTAATTGCGTATTGGAAAAAAAATCGGGTTCGTGTGAGATATTTTTTCATGATAAGATTTCAGCTATGACACTCATCCACGCGCTCATACTTGGCGTCATCGAGGGTTTCACGGAATTTCTCCCCGTCTCATCGACGGGGCATTTGATTTTAGTGGGGCATCTCTTGGGACTGTCACAAACTGATTTTCAAAAAAGTTTTGACATCATCATTCAGCTCGGCGCGATCGCGGCGGTTGTCGCGCTCTACGCACAGACGCTCTTCAGTGTGAATACGATAAAAAAGCTCGCCGTCGCGTTCGCCCCGACGGGAGTCATCGGTTTCGCGTTCTACAAAATCGTAAAAACACTTCTTCTCGGCAACGAATCGGTCGTACTGTGGTCGCTTTTTCTCGGTGGCATCGCGCTTATCCTCTTTGAGCTTGTTTATAAAGAGCCAGCCGATGCCGATGGAGGCATCGATAACATTTCCTATCGGCAATCATTCGTAATCGGACTTTGTCAATCCATCGCGATCGTCCCCGGAGTTTCGCGTAGCGCGGCGACAATCATGGGCGGACTCGCGCTCGGAATCGGCAGAAAGACGGTCATCGAGTTTTCGTTTCTCCTCGCCGTCCCCACCATGCTTGCCGCGACCGGATTTGATCTCGTAAAAAACGCGAATACGTTTTCCGCCGACGAATTCGGCATACTCGCGATAGGGTTTTTTATGTCGTTCCTTGTCGCAATCACTAGCATGAAGTTCCTGCTCGGATTCATCAAACAACATAATTTCATCCCATTCGGAGTATACCGCGTCGTAGCCGCAATCGCCTTTTGGCTTGTCATGTAAACACCGTTATGACTTTATCGCCCTCGTTTGGAATCGTATTCACCGCATTCGTGAAATGTTTAGTGCCATGATCACACACGGCCATCTCGCCGGCTCAATGGTTGTGCACACCAGTATCATTCTGTTTTGTTACGGTTCTTAACCCTGCTTATGTTTGCTGTGAGTAAAATAAAATTGACACAAAATTGCAAATTTAGTATAAATATGCGTAATAAGTAGAAAGTATACGTCGAATACGTTTTTATTTATTCATTAACAATACCGTAAGCATAAATACGTTTCCACGTATATCTCACGATGCAAGACACTGATCGTCCTCGCCAGATGTTCCAAGGAAACTGGAAGTGCGGCGAATGCGGTGGCGCTATCACCGAACTCCCCTTCCAGCCTGATCCTGAACGGACTGGCAGTCTTAAGTGCGGCGACTGTCATCGCAATTCACGACCGAAGCGCGATGGTTTTCGTTCGCAACCTCGTCAGATGTTCCAGGGAGATTGGAAATGCAGCGGGTGCGGTGGCGCTATCACCGAACTCCCCTTCCAGCCTGATCCTGAACGACTCGACAGTTTGAAATGCCGCGATTGTCATCGCAACTCCCGATAAGGAGCGCGATACAGGCGAGCATAAGAAAAAACGCCCTCTCCCTCTCGGTATGGGCGTTTTTCGTTGCCACGGAAGCATTGCAAGATATAGCGTGAGGATTTTCGATAAAATGGTTATAATGGAACGATTATGATAAAAATATTGACGCGCGTTCAATGGCCGAATATGACAGCATCACACATGTTTATCCCTTGTGGTGCGCGGGTACATTTCGCCGCCACACTCAATTATTCGATCATACTATTGAACTATTAAATGACGGAGCGAACACATACAATGACATGGCACGATCGACCGCTTCGTGAAATTACCGAGAAGCTCGTATCCAATACGCAGGCGGGGTTAACGGCAACGGAGGCGGGTCGGCGACTTGCGCAATATGGAGAAAACACCATCCCTCGCACCGCGAGCGGGTCATGGTTCAACCTGGTGATGCGGCAACTCAAAAGCCCTCTTGTTTATATCCTCATCATTGGGGCCGTACTGACCGCTCTTCTTCATGAATGGATCGACATGGTTGTCATTCTTTCCGCTGTCGTGATCAATATTTTTGTCGGTTTTTTTCAAGAGTTTCGTTCGAACAATATTTTGGAATCGCTTCGAAAGGCCGTGCGCACCGTCGCTATTGTCATCCGCGACGGGAACCTTATGGAGATCGACGCGCGTTTCGTCATCCCCGGCGATATCATCATACTCAAACAAGGATGGCAGGTTCCGGCAGATGCGCGCGTGATCGAAGTTCACGATCTCACGACCGACGAATCGATACTCACCGGCGAGTCGGAGTTTATCGCCAAGGATACGACCGATATTCTCGATACAAGAACACCGCTCGGCGACCGGCGCAACATGGTTCACATGGGAACGACCGTTGAGAGCGGCAACGGCGCCGCGATTGTGGTCGCCACGGGCAAGGATTCGGCCTTCGGTGACATAGCGGTCACGACCGAGAGTATCATCGATGAACCGACGCCGCTTCAGTATCGAATGAAAAAACTCGGAACACGGATATCTCTCTTCGTCGCCGCGGCATCGATCGCGATCTTCGCGATTGGTATCTCCGAAAACCATACCGTGGAGGAAATGCTCCCCACGGCGATCGCGGTTGCCGTCGCCGCTATTCCCGAAGGACTTCCGGCGGCGATTTCAATAGTTCTGGCGATAAGCGCCGAGCGCATCCTAAAAGAAAAAGGGGTGGTCAAACGGTTGGTCGCCGCAGAAACCCTTGGTTCCGCGTCGGTCATCTGCACGGACAAGACCGGCACGCTCACCGAAGGAAAGATGCAGATTGAAAAAATGGTGACCGAAGGAGACTCCGCGCGAATGCTTCCCGCACTCGCCCTCGCCAATGAAGCGATCATAGAACGAAAGGGAGGTGAAACAGCGGTCCGCGGAGAAACGACCGACTGCGCGAAGATGGAGAAATTCCTTGATGAAGGAGGCGATCTCGACGCGCTCTTGGTGCGCTTTCCCCGCACGGCGTTCTTGCCATTCAATTCAAAAACAAAATATATTGCTTCCATCCATAGCGATGGTCCGAGTACTGCGCGGATATACGTAAGTGGTTCGCCTGAATCCCTGCTTCGTCTTTCATCACACGCGGCATCAAAAAATTCCGATGTGCCTCTTGATAAAAAGCAGAGTCGCATGTTCATCGCCACCTATGAACAACTTGCCGCAAAAGGATACCGTGTCATTGCTTTCGCGCAAAAAAACATTGACGCGTATACGCGGGATATTACCGATGGTTCCATACTCAAGGAGAAATACGCGAACGGCTTTACCTTGCTTGGATTTGTTGCGCTACGCGATCCGATCCGCAAGGATGTCCATGAATCGATCAAAACCGCCCGCAAGGCCGGAATACGCACCATCATGCTCACCGGCGATCATATCTTGACGGCGCAAGCGATCGGAGGAGAGCTCGGCTTCTCGACCGCGCCCGGAACGGCCATCGAGGGAACGGCGATCGAGGACATGACCGACGAAGAACTTGCCGATGTTGTCGTTCGGACGGAAATATACGCGCGAGTAAGTCCCAGTCATAAAATGCGCATCGTTTCAGCACTTCAGCACCACGGGAATGTGGTTGCCATGACGGGTGACGGCATCAATGACGCACCCGCCATCAAGTCGGCTGACATCGGTATCGCGGTCGATTCGGGAACGGACATCGCAAAATCGGCATCAGATCTGATCTTGCTCGACAACGGCTTTTCCGTGATCGTATCGGCGATCAAGGAAGGGCGCATCGCGTTCGATAACATCAGAAAAGTAACCGTGTTCTTGCTCGCGGGATCATTCACTGAAGTGATCCTCATACTCTCTTCACTTATCTTGAGGGTGCCGCTTCCCGTCACCGCCGCACAGATTCTTTGGACGAATCTCGTTGCAGACACCTTCCCGAATATCGCGCTTTCTTTCGAACCCGGTGAAGATGATGTTATGCGGCGTCTGCCAAGCAAAAAACGGGAGCCAATCCTTGATACCGAGTCAAAGGTTATCATATATATTGTTGGCATCCTGACCGACATCGTTCTTATGACCGTCTTTCTTGTGTTGTTCAAGACATCGTCATTTGAGATTGAGCGCATACGTACGATCATTTTTTCCACACTCGGACTCAGTACCTTTTTTTATGCATTCTCGGTTAAATCGCTTCGAAGATCGCTTTTTCGTATCAACATCTTCAATAATACTAAGCTCTTGTGGGCATCACTTGCCGCAATAGGCACCATGATCGCCGCGATCTACTTGCCGGCGCTGAACATTATCCTAAAAACCGTTCCGCTCCGCGTCTCCGATTGGGCGATCGTCCTAACACTCGGAATAATCGAGATTGTCGCGATTGAGATCGCCAAATGGTGGTTCATACGCAAAAGCTTAACACTCCAAATGGAGTAGCCGCGTGGTGCTATTTTATTTGATTGCGCTCTTTTTTTTCTGTGATATACCGATTGGCAGAGAAGTGCCAATTTTTTCAAGCGCGATCAGCGCACAAGGAGAATAGCAGATGCTACTGATACCGAAGGATGATTTCGCGTGGTTGCAAAAACATGCTCAGAGAGATGGCATGTTTAGAAGATGTAAAAAATCAGGCGTTTCGATCCGATTCAACCGGATCGAACGCAGTGTGGAAAACCGGGACGGCGGAGTGGTTGTCCTCGGTGTTATGCACCCGATATGCCCACGGTGCAACCCTCATAAGAGGCTTCCGCGCCCCGGCACCCAGATTTTCTGGGATGATCTAACAGAGCTATAACGATGACTCCCGTCCCTCGCGCGTAATGCGCAATGAGAGGCGGGAGTTTTTTTGCGGCTCTCTACGGAACCATCTCCGACAAAAGTGAATAATCTGTGTTATTTTTTTTAAAAAATACTCTAGGATAGAGAAATATTATTCCCTCCGTGCCTCTTACTTTACATTGGTACAACTTACCACTATTTTCCACGATCGTGGAAAATAGTGGTAAGTGTGTTTAGTAATAAATAAGGACGTATTCTAGAAAATTCTAAACAATGGATTGATAAAGAGAGAAAAGGATTAATCATGGTGGGGTCGTTTCTTGTGTGCCATATATGAGTACATTACTTTTAATGTACTTTTTGTGCACTTCTATGTTGAACTCGGGAACGCTTAAAGTGGCTTCTCTACGCCTTTGAATGGGGTTTTGGAAGATTCCTTGGAAACACCCGCTATTTATGAGATCGCGACGCACAAAAACAATTACAAAAATATGCGATATATCAATGCAAAAATAACCAAAAACGTAAGCGGATCGGTAAAAAAGAAAGGTGCCTGCGCGGGTTTGCGCGAACGCCTTTGTGCTTCATTCTTCCTACTGAGGAAAAGTATTTTCGATATATTCGAGAAGCGTGTTTTCCGCTTCGAAGTAATTCCGTATCCTCTCTGCGCAGACCAAATGAAGCTCTTCCCCTTCTGCCGCCATGAGACACGCGGGGCATCCGGAAGTATCGATCGCGGCGAAAAACGTCTGCAGAGGAAGAGGAAGGTCGGGAAGTCCGTATAGTAAAAACAGCGCTTCGATCGCTTCAAATGATCTTACCGTTTGCTCGTTTTCCCAGATTCCACCCGCCACACAGCGCGAACTCAAAAGAGCGGCCGAGTGGCTTTTAAGCCAATGTTTCGCCTTGCCCCATTCCCACAATACACAGTAAACATCCACTTGTTCAGACATGCGTCCCCTTTTTCTAGTTTTGCGAAAGTGTACGTGTATAAATGCGACTTCTTGTAAGAAGATAAGCCAATATCGTTCTCATGTCAATCTCGCGATGCAAGTCAGGGTTAGCTTGACGCAACAATATGATGGTATATACTTATCCATACATCACGATGTATGATATTGATTGTACAAGAAAAACATGAAAACATTTCTTTCAAATCTCGAATGGCGATTCGCGACAAAAAAATTCGATCCCGAGAAAACGGTTGATAAGGAGGATCTTGAAAAAATTTTGCGCGCGATACGCTATTCCCCGAGCTCGTTTGGTCTTCAGCCATACCACATTTATGTCATAAGCGATCGGGAAATAAAACAGCGGATCAAGAAACACGCCATGATGCAATCGCAAGTAACCGACTCGCGATATCTTCTTGTGTTTTGCGCCCGCGTCGACGTGAACAAGCGGATCAGTTCTTATATTGACCTTGCAAGTGACGGAAGCGCGACAAAAAAACTGCTCTTTCAGCCATTAAAGATCGTGGTAGGAAGGTTTTTGAAAAATAACATACCAAAAGAAGGAACCCCCGGCTGGACAACACGCCAAGCATACATCGCGCTCGGGTTCGCGCTTGCCGCGTGCGCCGAGCTTCTGATCGACTCATGCCCGATGGAAGGATTCAACGCAAAAAAAGTCGACGAGACGCTTGGTGTGCCTGAACACCTAAAGTCTGTCGTACTCCTGGCGATCGGATATCGAAAGGACGAACCGGAACACAAAAAAGTGCGATTCCCTAATAACGATCTTTTCACACACCTTTGACTCGCGACAGACTACACTAAAAAAGAGTTGTTTTTTTAGGCAAGCACTTCTGGCACTTTTTAGCAACATGTAAAAATGTCAGTATATATGGATTGTGCACGGCACAAACAAATCTATCTGTGCTTGCCCCGCCCGCCCTGTGCATGCACAAATCCCCGCCGTTTTTAGGAAACATTATAAAACGGCGGGGATTGCTCCCTTAATGCTCAACTGTTTTCCCGTGATACTTCATCATAAAGTTGTGGTACAAATTGACAAACAAATATCCTATAAAAAATCCCAAGACTCCACCAAAAGTATTTAAGATTAAGTCATCAACATCAAACGATCCAAAATATGTCAGGAGTTGTATAACCTCAAATGCCAAACTTATACCAAACGAAGTAAGCAAAGACACCTTGAAAGAACCCCAAAATTCATATTTTTTCAAAATCAGAAACGGTGCCAATATACCGACGGGAATAAATACAATAATATTCCCAAGAACATTTCCTATCGCGATTTTTGCACTAATTGGATTTACGATATAGCCGATGATTGTTTTAAAAGGAATCAGATTGCTATTTGCAAAACTGCGAGAAATAAGCTCGTTATCAATCCGATGCATTTGGTCTGCAATAAGATCAGGCGGTAAAAACTTAAGAAGAACGGCTTTTACTAGAAAGAGAAAGTAGGCAAGGAAAGTTGCCCATAAAATGATTTCAAGAACAATGTTTTTTCTGATACTAAACATAAAAGCATACTTCTTTTTCTATTTTATAAGCTGACAACTGTTGTTAATGCAATCAACTCCTTTGAACTCAATACACATGTATTGACAGTTGCTTTCGTAGCTTTCGAGCAATTCACCAATTCGTGTCGCTTCGTTTTTGTTCACATGAACATAACAGCCAAATGGACATTGTGATTGGGCGACCATTTGGCAATCTGACGCAACTTCGCAATAGCTTGCCTTCGTAATTTCTTTATTGATATGCCGCTCTTGCGCTTTAGGACTGAAAAAAGAAAACCACGCCAAACCCACTCCAACAAGCAGAATTACGAAGACCAGTATTGTTCTCTTGATTTTTGTATCCGTTTTCATATGGGACATATTATTCGTCAAAGCGAATGGTGCTGATCATACTTTCGTAGATTGGCTTGTTCTCTACATACTGGATAAGCAGGTCGTGATCGGGGAAGAAGTAACTCCAGTGCTTCTCTCCTCCATACGCTCCGATTGTGCTTGAGACCGATGCGTTCTCTCCATTTATTTTTACCTCCTTACCTTCTGCAGGCGCAGTTCGCGTTGAGGTAATCGTCAGCGCATTGACGAGTCCTATACTTGATGCCTGCCGATGATCATTGGGAGACAGCAAAGAAAATGCGACCACGCCGTTTTCCTCGCCCATGAAATATACGCCGGTCGGTTTATCGATGGAAAATCCGAGAGATTGGTTTGTGTAAGTCTGTGCTTGGCCTACCTGTATCGAATCGAGGATAACCTGAAAATCTCGATCGGTGTTCTCTCCCATCTCGTCATCAGCTGCAAGCACTACCCATTCTCCGTAGGTGAAAGCTAAGTAATCGCTGTCGTAGAGGCCGCGCACGCGATATTTGAGGGCAGGTATATTGGCAACTTCGATAGGGGTGAGGATGCCCTCTTGCGCCGGATCAGATGGGGCAAAGTTTGATTGAGATTTCGTGCGTATCCACTGCTCAAGAGAAATGGAAAGATTCGGCTCGTGATAAAAAGCGAGATGCATGGCAGGCGGCCATTCGCCGACAGCTAAGCCCGCTATTATCTCGCGCAAGTAAGTGGAATCCGGTGCAACCGTAATCACATAATATTCGGCTCCGCCGACACCCTCGCCTTTGCCTTCAAAGAGAAGATAGCCAGTTGGGTAATTAAAGGAAATACCGAGTCTTTCAGATTGATATGCTTTTACTCTGTTCTCGACGGGCGAATCGTGGAATATGCCGAGTCCTTGCACGTTTGTTCCGTCAATAAGGGGTGGAAGGTTTGTATTTATTGGCACATCTTTCCCGACGCCCGGTTTCGATTCCATGGACATTCTGGCAATCATGAGCGGTAATCATCCGAATATAACGACTGGAGCGGTACGCAACTCATTCGCCACATGCAACGACTGCGTTGGGCAATCTGGTATCTGTGTTACCGTTTGCGATGCTCCGTCCATCACTTGCGTGGTCTAAATTTCAGGATAAACACCAGGTGGGCAGATATGTATAGAGAGTTTCGCTTGTAATCCTTGTACATACACAACAACACCAAACGAAAGATACGCCAGCACAACAACACCTGCAATCGCGACCACTGTTTTTTGAGTCTTTGTCATATGAGTATTGTTCTAACCATAATTACAAACCGGCGTAAATGTTTTTGAGTCGGCCCCCGGCACGAGGTCATTTTCTTTGTATACATTTTTATCATCTGCGCCGTAGGCACCTTCTCCAATTAGGACACGAAATGTCTTTGGGTCTGCGCCGACGACAACCCTGTCTTTGAAGTACACATGGCTCGCATCTTTTGAGTATATGCCGGCACCGCATCCCTCTTTCGGAGTTTCCCACAGAATGACAAAAGTGGCAGGGTCTGCATCGGGGAGTCGCTTGTCTTCATAATATACGCGCGTTCTGTCTACGCCGTATGAATGAACGAGCCAGCCGTTCTCTAATGGCTGAAATTCGTTTACACTGGCTCCCACTATCGGTATGCCATTGTAATAGACACGCTTACTGTCACGCGCGTAAATATACTGCGGCTTTCTACCATCATCAGGACTGCTGTAGTAACCCAGAAGTCCCGTCAATTGTACAAATGTCTGCGGATCGGCTCCTTGTATCGGCGTGCGTTCAAGTGTCTTCCCGTTATAGAGCACGTCGAGCATGTTTTTGTTGAGAAAAACGGTTTGTCCGTTGGTTGAGTAGTATATTGAATCGCCATCGATCTTTTTCTCCAGATTTGCAAGGATGTGTTTTTCCAGTGTCCATTCGACTCCGGTAGGTGTCGTCGGGCCGGCTATGACATACACCCCGCGTCTCGATACGAATAATCCGCCTTGAGCGCGCGAAATGTCGCTCTGTCGATATCAGCCCGAGCCTCTCCATGTAAGTACACTGTCTGCTTATCAACGGCGAGATCGAGACGGGGCAGTTTCGAGAACACGGTAAAGGTCGCCGGATCCGCGCGTGAAATGACAGACACGGAAAATGTCGCGGGGTCAAATGCCGGACCGCTCGCCGTGCTTTTCAAAAAATACACCTTGCGTGCGTCGGCAAGATACACATCGCTCCCTTCCACAAAATGAAGCGAGGTGGGGTCGGCAATGTTTTTGACGGTCGCAAGGTCTGCAAGATGAAACTTCCGCACGGTGCCATATATGTCGGTGTAGATAAGGCCACCCGGCACCAGTTTCGGCGTAGTGTTCTTTTCCGCTGTATCGAGAAATTCCACTCCGTAGATATGCTCGGCATGAATGACGCCATTCTTTTCGATAAACACCCACGACACTGCGTTAAATGAGAAGACTTCTTTCGTATCAGTGCGCGCCGGTAGGATGATTCGCACGCTGGCAAGACCCAGTTCCATATCTGGTTGCATATCCGGAACGGACAGCGTGGTTGAGGCCCCCATGTTTCTATAAGAATATTGGATGGTGCCCTGCGGGGACTCAATAATTCCCAGGGGGGATACGATATCTTGGATTACGCCGTCTGGAGATTCGTCTACTCTTTGTGGGGAAAATAAAAAGTATGCGAATAAACTCCCCGTCACAAGGATGGCTAAAATTGCAGTAACAATTTTTGCTCTGTTCATAGTGTTATTTTACCAATTTATCCGCCGAAACGCCGAGCGCTTGCGCCAATCTTTCTAATTGTTGAATGGTAATATTTTTCTTCCCATTTTCAATTGCACTCATATACCCTCTATCCATATCAAGCGCTCGACAAATGTCGCCTTGCGACATTCTCTTGCGCATTCGTATCTTTTTTATATTCTCGCCCAATCTCTGACTTATCAACATGATTATAGCATACGAGATATTGCACTTTCAAACAATCTTGTACTGTAATTCAAGTTGTAGTGGCGAAGCAAAATCAAAAATTTCCTTCCATTTTTTTGCGGCTCCCCCCTTCACCCCCCCCCCGCCGAAAATCTAGAATTAAGGAAGAAAAATTTTTGGTTTTTGCTCCCGCGACCGCAGGGAGGACGAGGCGCGCGGAATCCGAGCGTACGCTTTAGTTTCGCTTCACCACGCACGCGGAGCGTGCCACATTGTCAGCGATTTTGAAAATAGGTGCTCTAATACTATCATTTGCGCGAACTTATTTTGAACGAAAAGACCAGTGACTTCGCAC
>PFQT01000063.1 GCA_002788135.1 Candidatus Yonathbacteria bacterium CG_4_8_14_3_um_filter_46_25 | reverse complement strand
ATAATAAAACTACCTTAAACTAACATAAAAACCGCTCCTCGGAGCGGTTTTTATGTATTGGTGCAGTATTCTTGAATTAGTCCGAACGCATTTTTCCGAAAAAATCCCCTCGTGAAAATTCGGCAACCCGCGAACGCAGAGAGTGGAGCAGTCGTCGTATGACGGAAAGGCGGCGCCTGCCCGCCGAAGCATCAGCGCAGGCGGGGAGCCGCACCGCTGACAATTTCAAGTTTTTCTTTGGCGGCATTCAATTATGAATCTAAGAAACCAAAATACAAAACTATTTTCCAGATTCGCTTTTCGAAACCGTATATTTAAACCATTTTCCTTCGGGGTCGGTTTCGAAACTAAAATGATATTCTGGGTGCTTTTTCTCAATCTCTGCCGCAATTTGATAAAGCTCCGCAGAAGTATCGCCAAATCCCAAATAAACAGGGTAGCCATCCGCGCGCAAAATTTTATCAAACTTTCCATCGGGTTTAATTTTGAAAGTTTCCGAGTAGGGATTATTACTTTCAAGCATACTGCTCAACAAATCTTCGGCATGATCAGCGTCAGTAAAATCTTTAGTACGTTCAAGTTCTTTTTTTGTTGCTTCTTCTTTCGCTTTAATTTTTCCTTCATTTGTTTCGCCGGGTCGAAATTCTACCGATGTATCATGCGAAGAAAAAGAATTTCTGGATGGAGTACGTCCTTTCCCGCCCATAACAAAATTATCGCCTTTTATAGGTTCATCTTCTTTTTTTTCTTCGGGCGGTTTATTAAATGGATTTTCTATGCTCATAGGATTAAAAAATTTTCTTCCCCAAAATTAAAATATGGTTCGAGCCGACCTGCGCTACGCTGGAGCTTCGGCAAGGCGAGTGTTTTTCTACGGGTTTTTTTGCGGTTTTCAGCGGTGCGGCTCCGCCGCCTTTCCGAATTTTCGCGGGCCTTCGCCTCGCCGAAGTGGCTTCGGCCACGCAGGCGGGGGGATTTCCTCGCCGCCGCAGGCGGCAAAATGCGTTCGGACTATTTTAAGAATAGAGCACCAGTAAGGAAAAGTCAAATTTCGTTGGTTCGCCTCGCTTCGCTCGGCGACCAAATCGTAGGGAATTTTGGGCGAAAAAATCAATTGGCGGTTTTCTAAAACATAGTTCGAGCCGATTGTTTTTCTCCGGGTTTTTTTGCGGTTTTGGCCTCGCAGAGCGAGGCGACAATTTCAAGTTTTTCTTTGGCGGCAAATTCTTTGAAAAATTAATATCCTACAATGTCAAAGGTACAACTTTTGAACCAACAAAGATAGATAAAGGTGCGCTGGATTGATCCAATAAAATACTGACATTAATAACTTTAACATCACCCTTGTATTCTTGAGTTCCTTGATAGGTAACAAGGGCTCGGTTGTTCAAGCGATCCCAAACGACTGTTGGTTCAATGGCTGACATAAAAGATGGGAAGTCCGAAGACCTTGAGTTAGCACATTGAAATATTGCTTCTGAATTTGTGTTGAATGTTTTCTCCGCTTGTGTAAGAAAATCTTGTCGTGTTGGCAGTGAAAGTTTTTCTGCCGTTTTAACTTGTAGGGCTAGACCATTTTGTGTCCAATCTGGTTCTATCTTAATTAAGTCACCATCATTAAAATGTTGCCTTAACCCTGAAAGGGGTGTTGGTGGAGCATATCCTTCGATAAAATCATAAAATCCACCCCAGCCATATTTTGCCGCTTGCTCCAAATTCCGATAAGTTTCTTTTAAATGTGGATTATCTCTTGTTGTGTAAAACCCAACAATGACTGGGCTTCTAGAGTCAATATCCTTTACTACTCCTCCTTCTTGGCGTAATCGTGAAATCTCATTCTCTTTTTCAGAATCACATACAACCAATTTATTAATAGTCGATGTCGCTTGTTGAGTTGGAGAAGTTTGTTTTGTAGAAATTAAGAATACACCTGTACCTACCCCAATGAGGACAACTAATAAAATTAAAAACTTTTTTGAAATCATATGATTAAAAAATTTTCTTCCCCAAAAATGCGAAATCGCCAATTCTTTTTTGCCCCGAAAATCCAATACGAATTAGTCGCCGAGCAAAGCGAGGCGAACCTTCAAAACTTGCAATTTCCTCAATGGTGCCGAGGGCCGGAATCGAACCGGCGACCCTTCGCTCTTCAGGCGAATGCTCTAACCAACTGAGCTACCTCGGCAATACCGGCAAGCGGGGAAGAGACTCCATCGCGTTCTCCGTCTTCTTAATACCGGATGTTATATCAAGATACACGCTTCGCGCTTTGTCGATGTACGGTTGCAGGAAATACAAGAGTCCGAGAAATGACGCGATAATGATTACCCAATAGAATGTGTTGAGCGCGCGACCCCATATCATCGCTTGATGGAGCTTACGAAGCATCCGGTTGTTGTCCTTGGAGACTCTCAAATTCGCCTCCAATAATTTCTCAATTTCCTCAGTATCCATATATTCCCTATGGGAATGATTATAGCAGAATTAAATAAGATATTCACTTGGGAGTCTACTTGGAAGTCCACTTGGGAGTCGGACTCCCAAGTGGGAAAACCTCTGCTTGAATTCATTTTATCGTGCGTCGCACTATCGGCGCGAAAAACGAACTCGAGTGAAGTCGGGAGGACGGATGCTGTCAGCATACCGTCCTCCCGAATCGACGTTCAAGCTCTCCTCCTCGGGAGGATGAGCCAGAACGCCCACTTTAACATAACGAGCAGGACAACCCCGCTCGTTATGTGCAAAAAAACATCCATAAAACCTCCTCCGGTCCGAATTGTCGACCGCAGAGTTTATTGTAAGTTGGGAAGTTTCTACAGGATCATGATTCTGATCCTACCCTGCGATACTTCTATTATTTTACCACATTGTGTTGTTTTTGCAAACCCCATGCACTGGGTCAGTGTATAGTTGACAGTAGACGAGCACTTTGAAAACAATGGGAAACACGAA
>PFQT01000025.1 GCA_002788135.1 Candidatus Yonathbacteria bacterium CG_4_8_14_3_um_filter_46_25 | reverse complement strand
GAAGATACTTGAACGGCATGATACCGATTGAAAAGTTTAATTATTATTTATCCACAGTGTCACCCTTGAAGGTTAACTGAACATACTTATCCCTATTTTTTTGGGGTAAATGTTTTACGCATAGGTGAGTCACTTAGTTTTTTCATAAATATAAAAATCAGCAAAAGATTCTTGTTCGTGATTATTTTTTAGAGGAAACTCATTTTTAATTTCTGAAATTAAACTCCATGACAGATAATTGTTTTTAATGAAATCTGTAAATTTCCTATGTCGTACATGTTGAGCTTGAAATTTATCTTGTTCATCCGTATTAGAAGAATAAATGATGACATATTTTTTTGAACTTGTAAATAAATCGTACATATATTTTTTAAATACACCATCTTCAACTAGGTGATAAATAACATCTAATGAAAAAGTTAAATCGGCTTGAAAGAAATGAGCGTTATCAATAAAATATTGTGGATCATAAAGAAAAAATGATTTGTTTTTATCAGAGTTAAATTTATCCTTACATAATTCAATGCTCTTTTTCGAAACATCAAAACCCGTATAGTAAGGAATTTTAAAGAGTGATAATTGATATCCATCCCCACATCCAAACTCAATTACAGTATTTATTTTCTTGTTTTTAACAAAATCATTTATCACATCCGCTTTAAATTTTGCTAATCTTCCATAAGAACCTGCTCCTGAATTTCTACCAGATACATATCTTGCTTCCCAATATTTTTTTGAATTAAAACTCTTTTTTCTGCTAAATAAAAAATTAATCGGTTTAACTAAAGTTAATAGAATTCTATTATTTTTTACTATTCTTTTGAATATTAACCAAATCATACAAATCTCCTTAATTGTTAAAAAGCTAGATTCAAGTTTCTATTGCAACATTATGATACCATGTAGGCTATCATAATTAAACAATATGTATAAGGCCACCCACTTTTGCACTCTTGAAAAAATAAAAATAGAGAAAATAGGAAAATAGAAAATAGGGATAAGTACAATAAAATACCAGAAAACATGGGATAATATTTTCCCATTTTCCGGTAACCTATTTATGACCTTTCCGCGAGATCGGTCCTTATGGAAGTGTTTAGCGCGCCATTCGTTATTTGAAATATTAAAATAAAACGTGAATATCCATTAGCGTGTTCGCAGACCCGTCTCTACCTCCGTCGCGATCTTCTCCGCTAACGCTTTTTCTTCGCCTTCTTCATACTCTTTTCCGCCCCACATACGATAGCCGTCGCCTGAAAAGCGCGGAATGATGTGAATATGCGTATGAAACACCACTTGACCGGCCGCCGGTTCATTGTTGATGCCGATGTTTATACCATTGGCACCGACTACGGTCATCACCGCGCGGGCGAGTTTCGCGACGAGTGGCATAAGCTCGCGGAGCGTTGCCTCGTCGGTTTCAAGCATATTCCGCGAGTGGTTTTTCGGTATGAGAAGCGCGTGTCCGGGGTTAATGGGCATGATATCGAGAAACGCGAGAAACCGCTCGTCCTCATAGATTTTTCCTGACGGGATTTCTCCCGCTGCTATTTTGCAAAAAAGGCAATCGTTCATTGCTTTCCATTATATGATAGAATGGTCGTTATGAATACCTATTCGGTTACGCCCGAAATACCTGATGATGCGAGCATATCGCTTGCGGCGTATCCGGAATTGACTCGGCGATTACTCTTCAATCGGGGAATCACCGGTCAAAAAGAAGCCGATGTTTTCCTTAACCCCGATTACGAGCGCGACCTCTCCGATCCATTCCTTATGCTCAACATGGAGAAGGCGGTTGATCGCGTTCTTCGCGCGGTGAAAGAAGACGAGAAAATTGTTATCTACGGAGATTACGACTGTGACGGTATCCCCGGAAGTGTTGTACTTCATGATTTCTTTAAAAAGATCGGATACAAAAATTTTGAAAATTATATCCCGCATCGTCACAGTGAAGGATATGGACTCAATATGCTTGCCGTTGAGAAGTTTGCTCGGCAAGGAGTGAAGCTTCTTATCACAGTTGATTGCGGCATCACCGACTGCAAGGAGGTGGCGCGCGGCAATGAACTTGGCATCGATACGATCATCACCGACCATCACCTTGTGCAGGAGAACGTTCCTCCGGCGCACGCGATCATCGATCCAAAGCAAAAAGAAGATTCGTCTCCCGATCCGATGCTGTGCGGCGCCGGCGTGGCATTCAAGTTCGTGCAAGCGCTTATTGCGCGGGGTGATTTTGAAATTGCGGAAGGATGGGAAAAGTGGCTTCTTGACATGGCGGGGCTTTCAACAATCGCCGACATGGTTCCCCTGCAAAAAGAAAACCGCGTGATCGCGTTTTACGGTCTCAAGGTTTTACGCAAAAGTCCACGACCGGGAATGCAAAAACTTTTGCGTTCGATCAAGATGAATCAAGCGCATATCTCTGAAGACGATGTCGGATTTATGATCGCTCCCCGCATCAATGCGGCAAGCAGGATGTCGGATCCGCGCGAAGCGTTTCGACTTCTTGCCACTGACGATGCGGCGGTCGCCGGCGAACTCGCCAGTCATCTTGAGAAAATAAACAACGAACGAAAGTGGACAGTCGCGCAGATGATCAAGGAGATAAAAAAGATTCTCAAAGAGCGTGAGCCGAAGGATGTGATTGTGGTCGGCAATCCGAACTGGCGTGTCGGTATACTTGGTATTGCCGCGAACAATATTGTGGAAGAGTATGCGAAGCCGGTATTTGTGTGGGGAAGAGAGGGGGCGGAATATATCAAAGGATCATGTCGTTCCGATGGCACGGTCAATGTTGTCGATCTCATGACGAGCGTGTCGAGTGATCTCTTTATCGACGTTGGCGGGCACGAATTGTCGGGCGGGTTTTCCATTTCGCACGAGAAAATTCATTTGCTTGAGAATGAGATCGTCGCCGCGTATCACAAAAAGAAAAGAGAGAGTGTAGAGAAAATAACGCTTATCGACGGTAAATTGGATATCGACGAAGTGAACTGGACCATCTATCGAGAGATTGAAAAATTCGCGCCGTTCGGTATCGGGAATGCGAAGCCAACTTTTTTATTTGAAGGTATCCTTGTGCAGAAAGTGAATTATTTTGGGAAAGGAAAAAATCATCTTCGGATTGATTTTCACAACAGTCTCGGGAAGATCGTTTCGGGGATCTCATTTTTCGCTGATAAAACAAAATTTCGTCGGGTTTCTTTTGCGGAAGGAGACAAAGTCGATATTGTCGCGGTCTTTGATAAATCAATGTTTCGGAATTTTCCCGAACTGCGATTGCGTATAATTGATATTTTATAGCTTCAGCACATGCCGGAAAAAAATAACATGATCACTGTTTACACCGATGGAAGCTCGCTTGGCAACCCTGGCCCAGGCGGCTGGGGCGCGCTTATTGCCTATTCCGATCGTGTTGTTGAGTTGGGTGGATCAGAAAAAAACACGACAAATAATCGTATGGAGCTCACGGCGGCTATCAAGGCACTTGTACTGGCGGGGAACATGGACGTAAGAGTTATCATTCACACTGATTCAGCGTACGTTATAAATGGAATTACCAAGTGGGTCCATAAGTGGCATCTGAACGATTGGATGACGGCGACAAAAAATCCGGTCTTGAACAAGGATTTGTGGGAGAAACTTTTCGCGCTGGCGAGCACAAGGGACGTTATATGGGAACATGTCGCCGGACATGCGGGGGTTCCGGGCAATGAGCGTGTTGACCATATCGCAACTTCTTTCGCAATGGAAGGAACATTTCCACTGTATAACGGGCCACGTAAAAAATACGAAGCGGATGTTTGTCCGTTACACGGTGTTGTGTCGAAAACGTCGACCCGGCCGGCACGAAAACACTCCTTCACAAAAGCGTATTCGTATTTGAGTTTGATTGATGGAAAATTGAAACGGCATACAACATGGGCGGATTGTGAAAAACGTGTTAAAGGCAAGCAGGGAGTAAAGTATCGCAAGGCGACATCTGTTGTAGATGAGCAGGCAATCATGAAAATGTGGGGTTTATGAGATACGACTGGCTACGACGTTGCCTGCTGTCAAATCTTTCGATTTGTTATATAATTAATATATGAGTCGAAATGTTTTACAGATCGGTTTCTTTTTACTCGTTACACTAGCGTTCGGCTGGCTGGCGTTCCTCATTTTTTATCCCTATTTGTCGGCGCTCTTCTTGGCAGTCGTGCTTGTTATTGTGTTTAATCCGCTCTATTCTCGAATTAAATTATTTTTGAACGGACGAGAAACATTTGCCGCGCTTATCACATCCGCGTTCGCGCTCCTTGTCATTTTTGTGCCGCTCATTTTTATCGGTGTTCTTTTGTTTCAAGAAGCGCAAGACCTTTACCTGCATCTTGCCGCGCCAAATCTCACTTCGACATTTCTTGCGGAACAGATTGCTTTTCTTCGCGCAAAAATACAATCGATCGCCCCGTCTCTTTTCTTTGATGCCGATGTCGAAGGATATATCAGCGGTTACCTTGGCGCGTTGACACGCAATCTCGGAGTTATCTTTTCCGGTTTTATACAAGCGCTTGTGTATGTGTTCATTACGGCATTCTCCTTTTTTTTCATTTTACGCGACGGCAAAAAGTTTCAGAAAAAAATTGTTGAGTTGAGTCCTCTGGGCGACAATTATGATGAGGGGATTCTCAAAAAAGTAAAAACCGCGATCGAAGCGGTTGTCAGAGGATCGCTCGTCGTCGCGCTTGTTCAAGGAATTCTGGCCGGATTCGGGTTTTTGTTTTTTGGTGTCGGACAACCCGCGCTTCTTGGCGGGATCACAACCATCGCCGCGCTCATTCCGAGCGTTGGAACGGCGATTGTCGTTGTGCCAGCGGTCGTTTATCTTTTTTTCAAAGGCAGTATGGTTGCCGCACTTGGTCTCTTGTTGTGGGGGACATTGTTGGTCGGTCTTGTTGACAATTTCTTGCGACCATTTCTCCTCAAGAAAAATGTTGGCATTCACCCCCTGCTTATTCTTTTATCGGTGTTCGGCGGGATAGGTTTTTTTGGCCCCATCGGATTTTTGGCAGGTCCGATTGTTCTTAGCACGCTCTTCGCGCTACTCGAGATATATCCATCGATCGTTTCGGGCGGGAAATGAGGAAATTTTTTATTGCGGGAGTATTTTGTTTTGCGGGTGGAGTATTGTTTCGCTCTTTTTTTGATCTCGGGAATTTTTTTACCGCACTCGTGTTTTCTGTCGGCGCGGTCATTTTTATTCTGGGGCGCTTTTCTAACGAGAAAAAAGCGCTTCTTCTCTCCGTCGCTCTCGTATCAATAGCGCTTGGAATATTTCGTTTCAATATCGCCGACGATTCCGCCATGTATAAAAATTTCAAAGAGGAGCACGTCCGCACAACGGCGGTTGTTGTCGATGAGCCGGACGAGCGAGAAACGCATGTGAATTTGATTGTTCGCCCGATTGATCTCGATGAAGGCGCGCATATTCTCGGGACAAATGTTTTGGTGGTCGCACCGCTTCATCCGGTTATTCATTACGGCGATATTATTTCGATTGATGGCGATCTATCAAAGCCAAAGAATTTTTCAAATCAAAACGGCGACGTTTTTGATTATGTTTCTTATCTCGCGAAAGACGATATTTATTTTCAGATATTTTATCCGCGACTATCGATCGTTGATCGTAATAAAGGGAATCCGGTTAAAGGATTTCTCTTTTCGTTCAAGAAACATGTTATGGACAGTATCTCGTCGGTCGTACCGGAGCCGCACGCATCTTTACTTGGCGGTTTGGTATTTGGCGCAAAGCGGTCGCTTGGCACCGAACTTTTGGATAAGTTTCGTACCGCCGGCGTGATACATATTGTCGTGCTTTCTGGTTACAACGTGACGATTGTAGCCGATGCGATCATGCGCGCGCTTTCATTTCTTCCGCAAACCTTTTCGATGATGTTTGGCGGCGCGGGGATCATTCTCTTCGCCATCATGACCGGTGGAAACGCCACGATCGTTCGTGCTTCCGTCATGGCGCTTTTAGTGGTGATCGCGCGCGCGACCGGTCGCGTGTATGAGATCACCGTCGCGCTCATCGTCGCCGGTTTCCTTATGATTCTGCACAATCCAAAAATACTCGCGTTTGACGCGTCATTTCAGTTGAGTTTTCTTGCCACGCTTGGATTGGTGTATCTTGCTCCGCTCTTGGAGCGATATTTCCATTTTGTACCGAAAAAATTTCAGATCCGAGAGTTCGCGCTTTCGACGACCGCAACGCAATTGTTCGTTTTGCCGTTTCTGCTCTACCGCATCGGTGAAATTTCCTTGGTCGCTCTTCCCGCCAATATCCTTATCCTCGCGTTCGTTCCGCTCACTATGTTTTTTGGTTTTCTTGCGGGTATTTCTGGTTTCATCGCGCCGGTGATCTCACTGCCGTTCGCGTTTATCGCGTACGGCCTCCTTGCCTACGAGCTCTCGGTTGTCGAGACATTCTCCGCGATTCCATTTGCATCTGTTAAGGTTCCCGGCGTTTCATTTTTCGCGGTTGTGTGCGTCTATGCTTTCTACGCTTTTATGATTGTGCGGTTTCGGCGTGCCGTTCAGCCCTCTTCTTGATTGGGGACGATCAGCGTCACTTCCCGTTCCACCTCGTCACTTTGCATATAGCGATAAAACATGAATACAAGGACAATTGCCAGCGCAAACAATATGAGCGCGTAGTTTCCAAGTACGTTCGCGCTCTTGCCGAAATAGTATCCAATCGCGATGAACGGGAACGTCCAGATGATTGAAGCGACAAACATGATTGCGGTAAACGCAACTCGGTTCATCTTTGCAATGCCGGCGGGGATAGGTACAAACACTTTTATCGCTGGCAGTAATTTACCAACGAACGCGAACCACCCACCTTTTTTTCTGAACGCGACTTGAGCTTTTCGCACCGCCGGTTTGGGGAATATTTTTAAGCGCGTGATGTAGTCGAGTCCTTTTGCCCGCGCGACCTCATAGAGCATCATGTTGCCGATTGTATTGCCGATCGCGCCGCAGAGAACGACGGGGATGAGAAAGAGATTTCCGACGGAGATAAAGTACCCGGTGATTATGTAAAGCAGCTGGCTTGATGGGATGCTTATGGCACCGTTTAAAATCATGAGGAGAAAGATGGCGACATAGCCAGTCGATAGAATAGCATGTTCGATGAATGACTCAAACATCGGCGCATTGTACCACAAGAACACTTTAATTTCTCGGCGAGCGTTGCTGCAATTGCCTTATGTCATTTGAATCGATAGCGGACATTGAAGAAGCGTCACTTCCATTTTCTGTCGAAGAGTCGGGGAGACGTTTGCATGAATTCAGGGATTCAGGTTTCTTTGAGCGTATTTCCATTGATGAGAACGCAATGGCGGCAGTACTTGCCGACTATTTGCAGACAGGAAACGAAGAAGCGGCGCTTACTTTTTTCGATCGCAATTATGATCCAAACCTTACCAAAACCGACAAGCTCTTGAATGGTCGCGAGGCGTTTCGGCAGGCGCTTGACCGCCTTTATCTTTCTGGCGATCACGTGCCGACTAGCCCCAAAGAACTTGACCACATGCTTGGCGAGATGGCGTGACGACATCGTTCGGGTATGCTAAAATTAAATCCTATAAAAGGTATCAACATATAAGATATCCAAGATATTTTCTAAGAAAGTGGAGAAGAAACGGCCGCGGGACACACAACCGCCGACAGCTTAAACAAAACTACACGATCGTGAGAAATTGTTTAGATTGTGACGTGTTTCTACTTATACCATTCACAATTGATTCTTTCGCATTTGATGTTTAATCCACACTCCATGAAACAATCGGCAAAGAGCGCACGAGTTGTCATTCTTATCCTGCTCGTCGCATTCAATGGCGTGATATGGTATGCGGTCGCGCACGCGGAAATACACCGAGAGCTTAAAGTGACATTTCTTGACATCGGGCAAGGCGATGCGATTTTTATCGAAGCGCCGAATGGGAACCAGCTGCTTATTGACGGTAGCCCCAACAAGGCGGTTGTGCGCGAACTCGCAAAGGTCATGCCGTTCTATGATCGCTCGATTGATGTTCTCATGGCATCGCATCCCGATCAGGATCACATTGGCGGGCTTACGGACGTTTCCGACCGATTCACTATCGGTCTTTTCACTTATTCCGGTGCTGAATCTGACACTGGCGCGTACACTGATCTTATTGAATCAATTGATGCGCACCACGTTGGAAAAGTTGTCATTGGGCGCGGATCGCGGATCATTCTCGCGCCGGATGTCTCTATTGATATTTTGTTCCCCGATCGCGATGTGTCGGGTATGGAATCAAACAGCACTTCGATCGTCGCCAAGCTCGTGTATGGCGATACGGCGTTTCTCTTTACCGGCGATCTGCCTTCATCGATAGAAAACTATCTCACATGGCTTGATCCGAAAGATATTGACGTTGATGTTCTCAAGCTCGGCCATCATGGATCAAAAACCTCGTCAAGCGAAGCATTTCTCGGCGCGACCTCGCCGCGCTACGCGATCATTTCGGCGGGGAAAGACAATAGCTATGGTCATCCGCACGAGGAAGTACTTGATCGACTTGCGAAATACAACATCTCCGCTCTCGGTACCTACGAAGAAGGAACAATTGTTTTTGAAAGCGATGGGGAGCAATTATTGCGGAAGAAATAAAGAATAATAATGAAAGAAAGGGGTATCATATAAAATTAGTTATGACTAATTTTATATGATACTATGGGGGTAAAGATGAAAAATTACCAAAGAGGAGACCTTGCCAAAGAAATACTAAAAGGGCTTGCGCTCGGGGGATTTATCATTGCCTGTTTTGCTCTACCAGGACTCGCACAAGTTTTTACGCTTTTTAAGGCAAAGGATGCGAGGGATCGTTACCGTATTAAACAAGCTGTTTCTGGCTTATCGAAAAAGAAGTGGGTAAAGATGTGTCAAAAAGGAGACAATGAAATCGTGGAAATCACCGAAGCGGGAAGAAGAAAGGTTCTCGAGTACAATCTTGATGAAATGGAGATTAAAATTCCCAAGAAATGGGATGGGTGGTGGCGTATCGTTATGTTTGATATTCCGCAGACAAAAAAGAGGGCGCGAGACGCGATCAGCTTTAAGATAAAAAAGCTTGGACTGTATCCCATCCAAAAATCGGTATTTGTATCACCCTACCCATGCAAAGACGAGATTGATTTCATCGGCGAAATTTTCGGAGTGCGAAAAAACATTATCTATGTCAGGGCAAAAGAAATTGAGGGAGCGCCGAAGCTTAGAAGTCATTTCGGAATCGCTTAATTGTCCCCATATTCCGGATGTCAATAGATTTTTTATCCCCCATATAAAAATAGTCATGACTATTTTTATATGGGGGATAAAACAGGCAATAAGAAGTGGGGATAACGGGGATTGCGGGAGTGGTCGGGGGGGGGGTAGAATTGGGGTAATTGGAATAAAGAATGCGAAGAATAAATTTATAAATTTTTTATATTTAGCCATGAAACAAAGAGGTGTAAGTAAGGTATTTATTATTGTAGTAATTTTCTTGATAGGGGGTGCAGTTTTTGGATTTTGGGGGAAGAATAAAGCTTACAATCAACTAAAGGATTACGATACCGCACTTAAAGATTGCGGATTGAATTCTTCATTTACCGAAGATGAGTTACTTGCTGCGCAGAAATGTGCATGCGACAAGGGTGATAAAATTAGCTGTGATTTTATAATCTTACTCCCTAGAATCTAACGCAATAGACATAAACAGCTTAATGTTATCTAACCTCAAAAATGTTTTGCAAAAAAACCGAGGATATTTCCTCGGTTTTTTTAGGTTAGATTTGTGCGGTGAGATGTTTACCCGCTTTGAGGCACCGCGTGCATATTTTCATGCGCGTGCCGTCGGAAAGGCGCGCCCACTGTAGATTGGGGTATTTGCGCTTATTTCCGGTCGGATTAAATTGCGTCGCGCGGATGCGATTGCTGTAGCCGCCGGCGACGAGCGTTCCTTTATTGCATATTGGACATGACTTTGTCATAAATCTGCGCGAGAGGCGTTTCCCTCTATACATTAGTAGCTCGTATGCTATCATAAACGCCACATTATGCAAGCAGACCCGATTTTTTTCGCCATATTCATTGTTATCCTTATTTTCTCAGTGATCGCTCATGAAATATCGCATGGGTATGTCGCGCACATGCTCGGTGACCCGACCGCGAAACTTGCCGGTAGGCTCACGCTTGACCCGCGTAAGCACCTCGATCCGCTCGGTTCGTTCATTGTGCCGGCACTCATGTATTTTGGTACCGGCATGATGTTCGGGTGGGCGAAGCCGGTCCCGTATAATCCGTACAATTTGAGGAATCAGCGATGGGGGACGGCGCTTGTTGGTGCCGCCGGAGCCGGAGCCAATCTACTGATCGCTCTTGTTCTCGGAACGCTCATCCGGTTCGGTGGAGCGCTCGAAATTCCGGGTTCATTCCTGCAGTTTATGGGCATTATTGTCGCGCTCAACCTTCTGCTTGCGGTCTTTAACCTAATCCCTATTCCACCGCTTGACGGATCGAAGGTACTATTCGCTTTTTTGCCGCTTCGCTTCGATCACATACGTGAATTCCTTGAGCGCTACGCGCTCTTCTTCCTTTTGCTGGTGATCTTTTTCGGTGTTGATTTCATCCATCCGATCATTGGCTTTCTGTATACGCTTATCACTGGATCGCCCTATTTCTGAAGAATTCTTTCTTAAATTTGCAATTTTATGCGATATATATTAGAGTATGGTGGCTTGCTTTTTGATAAACCTCTGGCAAGGCAAGTTTGCTTTCGCGCTAAAGATTTTAGTGTGAGTTTGCAAGCATAATTTTGTATGGCAACCGTAAATCAACTGGTAAGAAAAAAGCGCAAAAACCCGCCGAGAAAATCAAAGGTGGCGGCGCTTTCCCGCGGCTTCAACACCAAAAAGAATCGGCCGGTGTTTTATCCATCGCCGTTTAAGCGTGGAGTATGCACTAAAGTAAAGACAACCACACCGAAGAAACCAAACTCCGCCGTTCGAAAGATCGCGCGCGTTCGGCTCACGAACGGCATGGAGGTAACGGCTTACATTCCGGGTATGGGCCACTCTCTTCAGGAGCACTCGGTGGTGGTAATTCGCGGTGGACGCGTAAAGGACCTCGGCGGTGTGCGATACCATATTGTCCGAGGCGTCCTCGATGCAACTGGTGTTGACAAGAGGAGAAAAGGACGCAGTTTGTACGGCACGAAAAAGCCGAAGGCCGGGAAATAAAAAATATTCATGCGCAGGAAAGTAAAAAACAGAAAAGAGGTCATGCCCGATATTGTTTACGGATCGGTGAAAGTTGCGCGTTTTACGAATTACCTTATGTATAGCGGCAAAAAAAATACCGCCGAACGAGCCGTACATCGAGCGTTTGATATTATCAAGGAAAAGACTGGAAATACTAACCCACTCGAGGTGTTCGATCTTGCGATCAAGAATGCCAGTCCGTCCGTCGAGGTGCAATCTCGTCGCGTCGGGGGAGCGAATTACCAGGTTCCGCGCGAGGTGCGCGTCGACCGCCGACTTGCTCTTGCAATGCGGTGGATCGTTGGCGCCACGCGATCGAAAAAAGGAACCCCGGTGCATCTTCGCCTTGCCGACGAGCTGATCGCCGCAAGCAAAGGCGAAGGCGAGGCGGTGAAGAAGAAAGAAAACACTCACAAAATGGCGGAGGCCAACAAAGCATTCGCCCATTTTTCATGGTAGCACTGTTCTTCTCGTTAAATCAAAAAGAAAAAAACACACGGTCGCGTGTTTTTTTGGCGATCAAGTGTGTGCTCCTGTAATTATCTATGAAGTGTGGATGATTTCGGTGATCGCATCGATCGACACGCACGTGATACTGGTTACGTAGACGATTTCTCCTCACTCGACGGCATCGAGAAGCACGCCGTTATAGACTCGTTTCGGCACGCATCTATCAGGAATTACCCACTTTTTTCTGAATCACCATGATTCCATTTCTTTTCCCAATCTTCACACCAATTTTTGCTATGGTGCTCGCAGGGCAGTACTTCATAAGGGGAATTTTCTTTCGTGTGCCGTTGTTATGTATGATGAAAACTTTCCGTTGCCAAAGTATGCTTTTTGAGAAAAGTGTGCACCACGTTTTGTGCTTATTGAAAAAATATGGATACGTACAATAAAATTCCAGAAAATATGAGACACTATTTTCATGCCACCAATCAATCGAGTCGCTGTCGGAATAAAAAATATGGCAAGACTTAGATTTTTCGTGAGGTCATTCGGGTCATTGCAACCAATATCGCAAAGATGTAAACTGAATATATTATTATATTATAACTTTGACTAGGATAGTATA
>PFQT01000061.1:19196-31547 GCA_002788135.1 Candidatus Yonathbacteria bacterium CG_4_8_14_3_um_filter_46_25 | reverse complement strand
TCATTTTCTGGCAGTATTTTCGTGTTTCCCATTGTTTTCAAGGTGCTCGTCTACTGTCAACTATACACTGACCCAGTGCAATTCTTTGACTTTTCCTATCTGGTGCAGTATTCTTGAATTAGTCTGAACGCATTTTTCCGAAAAAATCTCCCCGCCTGCGTGACCGAAGCCACTTCGGCGAGGCAGAAGGCCCGCGAAAAAATTCTGAAAATGTGGCGGCCTGCCCCGTAGCTCCGCCAAAGGCGGATGGTATCGGGGAGCCGCACCGCTGAAAACCGCAAAAAAACCCGGAGAAAAACATCGGCTTGAACCATATTTTAATTTTGGGGGAAGAAAATTTTTTAATCCACTCAAACAAAACTATGCCAAAATTTGAAGGTGCTCCAAATATGAATAATGCAGAATTAAATCCCAACGAAGTGGGAGCTGATATTGGTGCTGGAAAAAAACTGGAAGGTGAACTTACATCGGAAGAATTGGAAAAATTAAAAGCGGAAGGGGGGGCAAGAGCAAGTAGCAGAAGAACCTGAATTATCGCCAGAAGAACAACTTAAAAATTTAGAGGGCGAAGCCGAGGCCAAGCAAGCAGAAATGACTCGTTTATCAAAATCTATTGAAGGTACAAAATCTGCTCTAAACGCCGCGCGAGAAAAACTTGGACTTCCTCCAACAGAAGAAGACCCGCCAAGTGTATTTTCAGAGAAAGACAAATTAGAAAAACTGCGAGCAGAACAAGAGGGCTTAGATAAACAAAAAGAGGAACTCATTAGCCAGCAAGAAAAAGAGCGACTTATCCGCGAAGAAAAAGAAAAAATTCTGCAAGAAAAACTTGACGAAGTATTCAAAGAATTTGAAGGACTTACTTCTCGCGACTTTGAAAGCATTTTCAAAAGTGGGAAAACTCCCGAGGGACGAAATGTTGAAAGCAAGTCAATGGGTTCTCTCAATCCAGAAATGGCGCAATCTTTGGCAAAAGCTTTCAAAGAAGGAATTAAACTACTACCAAAAATTCTTGAAGCATTACCAGATCTTTTGAAAAAGTTTGACGAGGATTTGACGAAAGAAGCGACGGAGCGTGTAGATAAAAAGTTGGAAGAAGAAAAAGCAAAAATGGAAGAGGAGCAGAAGAAAGAAGAAAAACCCGAAGAGCCGAAGCCGGAGGAAAAGCCAAAAATCCCGGAAGGCGAAATTCCGCCCGGTGAAATAAAATCAGAAGTAAGTCCGATTGAGGGCGGAAGTATAGAAAGTCCTAAAGCGTAATTGTATTTACTTTGTAAATTCATAATTGAATGCCGTCAAAGAAAAACTTGAAATTGTCATCGGTGCGGCTCCCCGCCTGCGCTGAGGCTTCGGCGGGCAGGCGGGGGAAAGCCTCGCCACCGCAGGCGGCGAAATGCGTTCGGACTAATTCAAGAATACTGCAAAAATCGCTTCGCTTATTTGTCCCCTCGGCAGGAATCGAACCTACATTACAAGCTCCGCAAGCTTGCGTCCTATCCGTTGAACGACGAGGGGGTAGCGCATCAGCGCACGAGCAAGTGTAATACAAAATTGCTAAAAACCCAAGTGCTCCATGATTCGGTATGGCATCGGCTCATAATGCATTTCTTGGCGGAGGAACTCACCCAGAACATTCTCGATTATTTCCGGATCCATATCGCCAAGAGGGATTGTGATGTAAGGCATGAGCATTTTTTCTGATTGGAGCAGGATGATCGGTTCGTTCCGCTCTTGGTCGATCCAAAACGACTGAATTTCTGAATAAAAGTGTATTTTTCCGTTGACGCGAATTCCTTTTCTGCTGATCTCGATCTCTTGATTTTTTGGTTTGCGTGCGCCATAGAGTCCGAGAGAGAATGCTCCGATAATGATTGTGATCGAAAAAAGAATATTGCCGAGTAAAAATGTCGCCGTCGCTCCCGCAACCGTGATTATTCCAAGTGCCCAAAACCAATCGACACTTTTTTGGACATGCACATATTCGGGGGCGTTCCATGAGATTATTTCTTTTTGTTCCATTCTCTTATTATACCATTTCATTATTTTCAAATACAACCCAAATTACTCACACCAAGCCATTTTTGTTGATATGTGGATATTGTTGCGCAAGGTACTATTGGTGGTATGATTAAACAGTCTTATGAAAAGAACTACAATAACCACGATATTTATCGGTGCAATAGTCATTATTATTGCTCTCATCATAATAATACCGTGGCGCGAGGCGGTTGTTCCGTCGCAAGAGAGTGGTCGATTGACGGTTACGGCAAGTTTTTATCCCCTTGCTTTCTTTGCGCAGGAAATCGGTGGAAACTTTGCCGATGTCGCCACTATTACTCCAGCAGGCATCGAGCCGCATGACTATGAGCCGACTACGCAAGATTTGATTCGTATCGAGCAAAGCAAACTCATTATCTTGAACGGAGGAGGACTTGAGGCATGGGGCGACAGCGTTTTACAAAATACTGACCCAAAAATGACCAAAGTCGTTTCGGCGGGCGAAGGACTTATTGATCGACAAATGGTTGAAGGAGGGGAGACGATTCTTGATCCGCATATATGGCTTGCCCCAATGTTTGCCGAGAAGATGGTTGATGCCATTATGAACGGATTCGTCGATGTTGACCCCGTGAATGCCGATACCTATCGCGCAAATGCCAATATTTTGAAACAAAAGCTTGTAAATCTCGATATCCACTATCGGCAAGGGTTGAAACGGTGCGCCTCCGACAGCATCGTTACCGTACATTCCGCATTCGGTTACCTTGCGGCTGAGTATGGCTTGAAACAGCTTTCGATCACCGGAGTATCTCCCGACGCGGAACCTTCGCTCAAGCAAATTGATGATCTCGTGAAATTTGTCCGATCAAACAACATCCGCTACATATTTTTTGAAAGTCTAACAAGTCCAAAACTTGCTCAAGTCATTGCGGAAGAAACCGGCGCACAAACGCTTTCACTTAATCCGCTTGAGGGGCTGACCAAAAACGAAATCAACGCAGGGAAGGATTACTTCACCGCGATGGATGAAAATCTTGCGCACTTGCAAATCGCGCTTGAATGCGCGCCGTAGAATAATATGAACACAGGCGGAAATATTATTGAATTACATGACATCGCTTTTTCGTATGGAGAGCGCGAGGTACTTGGGGGAATATCACTCGACGTTCCTTATGGCGATTATCTCGGTGTTGTTGGCCCTAATGGGGCCGGGAAAACAACCCTGCTTAAAATCATTCTCGGACTTCTCAAGCCATCACGCGGATCGGTCATGCTCTTTGGTACCGACATCAAAAATCTTAAGAGTCGTTCAAGGATCGGGTATGTTCCGCAAAAAGCGACAAATTTTGACGCAGATTTTCCCGCCACGGTCTATGAGGTAGTGCTTATGGGGCGATATGCTTCACGCGGACTTTTTCATCGCATTGTCGAAAGTGACCGGCAGTTCGTAAAACGCGCGCTCGAAGATGTCGACATGTGGGGCTTTCATGATCGTCTTATCGGCGATCTTTCCGGCGGGCAACAACAGCGAGTTTTTATTGCGCGCGCGCTTGCCACCCAGCCAGACGTTATGTTTCTTGATGAACCGACCATTGGAATCGATCGCCGCGCGCGGGAGGATTTCTATGATCTCCTTAAAAAACTCAACGATGGGTCAGGGATAGCACTCGTTTTAATTTCTCATGATATCAAGATGGTGACGAAACATGCCAAACATATCGCGTGTATCAATCGCGATCTCACCTGCCATTTGTCTACTGAAGATTTTGTAAAAGCCGACAAGACACAGGATTTATTCAGTGACGATCTCGATGTGTTTACCCGTGACCATCATCACCATCATGACACCATTTCTTGATATACTTCACTACGATTTCGTTATACGCGGTTTCGAAGCAGGCATTGTCGTAGCCATTATTGCTCCCATTATCGGGATATTTTTGGTGCTTCGCCGCTATGCGCTTATTGCCGATACGCTCGCGCATGTATCGCTTGCCGGTCTTGCGCTCGGATCGCTTCTCGGGGTCAATCCAGTCGCGATGGCGCTGGTGGTCACTATCCTCTCTTCATTGGGGATTGAGCGATTACGCACGACACGGCGCGTGTATGGCGATTCAGCACTCGCGCTCTTTCTTTCGGGGAGCTTGGCGCTTGCCGTTGTTCTTCTGGGTATCGCGCACGGGTTTGATATTAATCTCTTAAATTATCTTTTCGGCAGTATCATTACGGTTACCGCAACAGATGTCATCGCGATCGTTTTGCTCGGGGTGATCGTCATCGCGATCCTCGCGCTTTTCTATAAAGAACTAGTGTATGTGACATTTGACGAGGAGGCGGCGCGAGTGAGCGGTATCCCGACAAAGTCGATCAATACACTCCTCATGTTTATGTCAGCGCTTACTGTCTCTCTCGCGATTCCGATTGTTGGCGTGCTTCTTATTGCCGCGCTGATCGTTGTCCCCGTTATTACCGCGCTCCAATTTCGGATGAGCTTCACTAAAACGATCATATGCGCGGAGGCTGTCTCGATCATTTCCGTTCTCGCGGGGATTATTGCTTCTTTTTATCTCAATCTTGCGACCGGTGGCACGATCGTTCTCGTCATGATTGGCGTTTTTCTTCTTGTACTTATGTGGAAAAGCCGCTAATCGTTGGCACATAAGCGGTTTCGGTGCTAGACTGATTGTAACCGCTTTTTATATGATCCTCATCGCGTGTTCTGCGCGATCAAGTACTGTTTTGGCTTGTGTAAGCGCGATCTCGTTTCCATCCACAAGGATATTCTGAACAGAACTCGTTGAAACATCCGCGCGTTTTTTTTGAAAATCAGTAGTAAAGGTGACGACGATGTCGGCGAGTATTTCCTTAAAATCCGCCATCACTTTATTACCTGCACGGTGTCGCGTAAGAATCGCATCAATATCCGATGCTCGAGCAGGTGAAAGTATTCGTCCCAAAAACGCGAGACTTTCGATCTTCTCCGATTTCTTCCCCGGGTCGGCGGTCTCAGCCCGCTTGATTTTTTTACGAAGCGTCTCTTCGTTGTCGGTGAGGAAGATTGCATCATCCGGTTTGCTCTTTGACATTTTGCCGTCACCGCGAAGCGCGAGGATGTTCACTGGCTCATTACGTTCGAGCACTTCGGGGACAACGAGCGTGTCGCCATACCGTGCGTTGAATGCTCGCGCGAGCTCTTTGGTCGCTTCAATATGCGCATACTGATCTTTGCCGACAGGAACAAGGTTCGCATCTTGGAGCAAGATGTCCGCTGCCATCATGATAGGGTATTCGGCAAGCAAGGCGCTTGCCTGCTCGGCCGTTTGTCCTTCGCGCAGTTTGTCTTTGAGCGCGGGAACACGCAACAGTCGCGCGATGGTAATGTGTCGTTCGAGATAGAGCTTCAGAAGCGCCACCTCCTTGCGTACGGCTCGTTGATCGAACATAATTACTTTTTTCGGGTCAAGCCCGAGCGCCAGATAATCGCGCACGACCTCGATTACATTTGGTACGATCTCGGAGGGTTCCCGGTCGGTAAGTCCGTGCATGGTTGCCACGAACGCCGATATCGGACGACCCTCATTCTGAAGATCGAGGAGCGGTATGACCGACCCGACAAAATTTGCCACAGTCAAATTCGCCGACGGTCTGACGCCGGTTATAATGACATTCTGTTTTTCAGTTGTTTTGTGTATTGTCATAATGCATGTATCCGCGCAACTTGTTTCATGTCGGCAGATCCTCCAAATATAGCGCAAAAGCGGGATTTTTTCCATTGTGATATGCGCAATGACTGGCGAGGCGGTTCTCCGTGCGGCAAAGATGGGTGGGTTTATACATTTATTGTACAAACGGAATAAAATAGTATAAACTGCCCTAAGCGAAAATTTTTTATTTCGCCGGCGATAAAAAATTAATAAACTATTTTATGTTATCAATTATAAGGAGATGGTCAACAAAAACTTTTGGGGTCAGACCCTATCGGTAGATATGTCGCATTGCGACATGAAAAAGTTCTCGAAATCTTCTCTTGCAAAGTTTTGCAAAGAGCTCTGTCATAAGATCAAGATGGAGCGCGAGGGAAGCGCGATTGTGAAGCGTTTCGGCGAAGGAAATCTTCTCGGCAATTCGGCGGTGCAGTTCATCAAAACATCGTCCATTACTATTCATGCTGACGAAGTGTATAATCGCATATTCATCGATGTTTTTTCATGCAAGAAGTTTGACAAGAACGTCGCGCGTGACTTCTGCAAAAACTATTTCGCCGCGAAAAAAGTGAAATCGCGGAATTATTACCGGGTATAATGATGAGCTTTGCTCATAAACCATAAACATCAAGAACAATCGCCGGGCATTTTCTTTTTGACTCTTGAAATTTCCTAAATAAACCACAGATAATCAAAATGGACGATTAGCTCAGTTGGCTAGAGCGCACGCTTCACACGCGTGAGGTCGGAGGTTCGAGCCCCCCATCGTCCACTAGTTCATAGTTCATCAATAAATTTTGAATGGATATGAAAAAACAGATTTTACAAAAAAATTCATAAATCAAATCGTCTGCGGTAGTGCCGTTGATGTGATGAAGCAAATACCCGACGGTTCGGTTCATTTGGTGATTACTTCGCCTCCTTATAATCTCAAAAATTCTACCGGCAATGGAATGAAAAATGGCAGTAAAGGAAAATGGGCAAACGCCGCCCTGCAAAATGGATATTCACATCACAATGATTGTATGCCACACGATGAGTATGTGAAGTGGCAACGAGATTGTCTAACAGAGATGATGAGGATTATCCCCGAGGACGGAGCAATTTTTTATAACCACAAATGGCGTGTGCAGGGCGGCTTATTGCAAGATCGTCAGGACATAGTGAGTGGATTTCCAGTTCGTCAAATCATAATTTGGAGACGGAAAGGCGGCCTCAATTTCAACGCCGGGTATTTCTTGCCAACCTACGAAGTAATTTACCTTATCGCAAAACCGAAATTTAAACTTGCTATAAAGGCAAATGTACACGGCGACGTTTGGGATTTTACGCAAGAAATGAATAACGAACATCCGGTCGCCTTTCCGGTAGATTTGATTGATCGCATTGTTTCAGCTACGGAATCCAAAATAATTTTGGACCCATTTATGGGTTCGGGAACAACAGCTCTTTCCGCGATAAACTTCAAGCGAGATTATATCGGGATTGATATTTCGCCGGAGTATTGCGAGATGGCGCGAAAGAGAATAAAACAACATCAAGCGCAAGTTAAACTTTGGTAACAAACATATGACTAAAAAACCAGTTATCTATTCAAAACCAGCCCTTATCGCAAAACTGAAAGAAATTTCAGCGATGGGTTTTATTCCGAACGCACGGAGAGGAAATGCCGGAGGCATTGGCAATACCCTTGAAGATTTGCTCGGTATCAAAGAAAACAATTTGCCAATACCGAACGCCGCAGAATGGGAATTGAAAGCGCAACGCCTCAATTTAACCTCTCTGACAATGCTTTTCCATATTGAACCCTCACCGCGTGCTATTCGTTTTGTTCCGCAAGTCCTTTTGCCTAAATATAGCTGGGCGCACCAAGAAGACGGCAAGAAGTATCCAAGGGGAGAAATGAGCTATCGGCAAACAATCCACGGAAATTCACGCAGTGATCGGGGTTTCAAAGTAGTAATTGACCGAAAAGAACGCAAAATTTTAATTTCGTTTGAAGCCGGAAGTGTTGATATCCGGCATAAGAAATGGATTGAGGCAGTTAAAAAGCGTGTTGGTCTTGACGAACTCAATCCGCAACCATATTGGGGATTTGATGATTTGGAACATAAGGCCGGAACAAAACTACTCAACGCTTTTTATGTTCAAGCTGAAGTAAGAATAGCACGCAAAAAAGAACACTACCATTATACAAAAGTGATGATGTTGCAGAAATTTAGTTTTGAAGGTTTTTTGAAAGCACTGGAAGAAGGAAAAATCCTTGTGGACTTTGACGCTCGCACCGGACACAATCACGGCACAAAATTTCGCATGAGGCAGGATTGCTTGCCGACGTTATATGAAAAGCAAACGATAATTTTATGATTTATGGTCCTGTTGAGATACCAATTTATCTTGACTTGGGCGGCGCATTAGCCGTTTTTTTGTTTTTGTTGCCTATCGATTTCGGAAACTCTAATGAAACTCTATATTAAAAACTGAGGCGATGGTTTGCCGAATATCTAATACCGTACGGCTATGCATAGGAATCAATTTATTGGCACCTAAAGAAAAAGTTACAGAAGCTGTGTTACATTAAGAAACGAAACGAACGAACGCTTCACAATACTTGCCGAGGTTGATATAATGCGCTTCATATGGCAGATGTGGATCATATACGGCACTCACTCGCGCATCTTCTCGCAACGGTGGCTCTTGAGTATGATCCGAAGGCGAAACTTGCAATCGGACCGACAATCGACAATGGATTCTACTACGATATTCTTTTTTCCGTTCCGCTTGGAGCCGAGATGTTGCCGAAATTTGAGAAAAAGATGCGCGGACTTGCGAACAGGAAACTTTCATTCGAGCGCATTCCAGTAACGCCGATGGAGGCGCGTGAACGATTCGTTAGTCAACCGTTCAAGATTGAACTCATTGATGAGCTTGAAAAGAAAGGCGAAGATATAACGCTCTACAAGACGGGCGATTTTATTGATCTATGCCGCGGCGGACACGTCGAGAGCACGAGCGAAATTCCGGCGGATGCGTTTACGCTTTCGCACATTGCAGGCGCGTATTGGCATGGCGATGAGAAAAACCAAATGCTCACGCGTATTTATGGATACGCGTTCAAAACGAAAAAAGAACTTGATGAATATGTGCGCCAGCAAGAAGAGGCGAAAACACGTGACCATCGCAAGCTTGGCGTAGAGCTCGACCTTTTCGTGTTCTCCGATTTGATAGGGGGCGGATTGCCGCTTTTTACGCCGCGTGGCACGGTCATTCGTGATGAACTCGACAGCTTCGTCTGGGAGTTTCGACGGAAGCATGGCTACGAGCGGGTTGATATTCCGCATATTACCAAAAAAGACTTGTACGAAAAAAGCGGTCACTGGCAGAAGTTTGCAGGCGAACTTTTCCGCATTACGACGCGAGAGAAGCACGAATTTGCGATGAAGCCGATGAACTGTCCGCATCACACGCAGATCTACGCGCGCAAGGCGTGGAGCTATCGCGAATTGCCCCAGCGCTACGCCTCGACCACGAAAGTCTATCGCGACGAGCAGTCGGGGGAAATTGCCGGACTCACGCGGGTGCGCTCGATCACTCAAGACGACGCGCATGTTTTTTGTCGGGCATCGCAGATTGAAGGCGAATTTGGCGCTATTTGGGATATTGTCGAAACGTTCTACACTGCGTTCGGATTCAAGCTTTCGGTACGACTTTCTTTCCACGACCCTGAACATTTTGAAAAATATATCGGCACCAAGGAAATCTGGCATGATGCCGAAGCGGCATTGCGCAGGATCGCAGATAAGCGGAGCACCTCGTATACGGAGGCACTCGGTGAGGCGGCGATGTACGGCCCGAAGATTGACTTCTTGGCACACGACTCGCTCGGGCGCAAACATCAGGTCGCGACTATTCAGCTTGATATGAATATGCCGGAACGGTTTGATCTTGTCTGTACCAATGAAAAAGGGGAGAAGGAGCGGGTTGTCATGATTCACTCGGCAATCATGGGATCAATCGAGCGGTTCATGGCCGTTCTTATCGAGCACACCGCGGGTAATTTTCCGACATGGCTTTCACCCATGCAGGTACGGGTGGTGCCGGTCGGCAAAGATCAACATGACGCGGCCGGAGCGGCAGTTGAAACGCTCCGTATGGCGGGTATTCGCGCGGAGCTTGATGATTCAAATGAGACACTTGGCAAGAAAGTGCGCCAAGCGAAAATCGCAAAGGTTCCTTATTTCCTTATCATAGGAGCGAAAGAGGCGGAATCGAATATCGTTACTGTTGAGAGCCGCGACCATGGCAAGGTCGGCACGATGTCGCCTGCTCTTTTCCTTGCGCGTATCAAGGAAGAAATTAAGACACGTTCCTAAAATACCGGCGAACAAAAATAATTCGCTCTTAACGTAACAAAAAGAAAACGGCCGCTTTGCATTTGCGCAAAACGGCCGTCTGGCTACGAGCAGAGGCGTATCGATTTAAGCCAATCAGGTTCGCGGCGGGCGATATCGAACCAGCTTGCCGTTGGTGGCAATCCGACTCGCGCAGCCCGCTTGGCATGGCGGTATTCTGAAAAAACACGGATTGCTTCGGGAAAAGTCGTATCTTCTGGAAGGTTGAGTTTCTCGACAAGCACCAGTCGGTCAAGCTCGGTTTGAACACAGAGAATTGTTTCCCATGACGTATTCGGGTCAAGCCGATAGAGCGCAACGAGCTCTTTCCGTCGCTTTTCCTCGCCCTCTGCTAGCATCTTGCCCGCTTCGGTAATCCGCTTTCCACATCCACCGGTTGCGTGCGTTTTTCTCATATGACGTTTTACCCGCTTTTCGCGTGGCATAGCGATGCTCCTCTTGTGTGGTTTCTCAGATTGGCATATCTGCGTTGACGATACCACGGGGGCGCTTTCTTGCAAAGGACGAAGCGAATGATGTAGTTTTCGTTAAAAAATCGCCCTGTTTTGAGAATAGTGTAACCAAAATGTTGAAAAAACGTATTATGTAGGTAGAGTCACACGAATATGACACTGCGAGACGAATAGTTTAATTATCAGCGCAATTTAGTAACATATCGAATTATGATAAAAAAGAAGTTAGGTGTTTTGGTTATTGCGGCGATGTTCATATCGAGCAGTTTTGTCGCATCCGCGCAAACCACGGACAGCGCGGCGACGATTGCGGCGCTTCAGACGCAGATCCAAACTCTTTTGACGCAAGTCGCGGCGCTTCAAAGCCAGATCGCACAAATGACGACACGACAACAACAAATACAAAGCGATGTACAGAACATTCGCGACACGTTCAATTTGTATTTGAGTACGGGATCGAGCGGTGACGAGGTGAAAAGTTTACAGGAATTGCTCGCGCAAGACCCGACGCTCTATCCGGAAGGATTGATCACCGGATATTACGGTTCGCTTACTGCGCGTGCCATCATGCGTTTTCAAGCGCGGCATGGCATCGAACAGGCGGGTGTCGTGGGACCAAAGACGCGTGCTCAACTCAATGAGTTATTCTTAAAAATTAACAAGAAAATTGACCAGGAAATCTCAAAGGCGATTCAAAATGGAATGCATGACGCTTTTTCCGATGACAACATGTTTGATGATGACGATGATGACGATGACGATATGATGGACGATGGCCACTGGCAAAATGGCAATAAGAACAACAAAGTGACTTTGTGCCATAACCCGAATACGTCCGCAAGACATACGATTATTGTTGCCGGCGCCGCACTCAAAGCGCACTTGAAACACGGTGACACGCAAGGTGTTTGCGGTGGAGGCGGGGACACGAGTATGAGTACTCCCGATAGTAACGCGCCAGTATTGAGCGATATAAGCGTCTCCGTTATCACATATAACAGCGCGAGTGTAAGCTGGAGGACCGACGAACTGGCTAATAGTGCTGTCCGCTACAGCGGCACGCTTCCGCTCACTGACGGCGCGTCGGCGACTTCAAGCGTTGTAGTGACGACAAATCACAAGCTTATTTTAACCAATCTTGCGCCGACAACGTCATACTACTTTGTGGTCATATCGAAGGATGATGCCGGTCATACTGCCACGTCTTCTGTCCATTCGTTCGACACATTGAGCGAGCCGGATATTTCCACTCCGATGATCAGCGTGATTCAAGTCGTGGATATCACTGATACGGCGGCACGGGTCACATGGAGTACGAATGAGTCCGCCAATAGTCGCGTCCGTTTCGACGCATCCCTGTCGTTGTCGGGTGGTTCAGATACAGTGTCGCAAGCGTCTCTCGTAACTTCGCATAGTGTTCCGCTCACCGGTCTTGCATCGTCAACGGTTTACTATTACGAAGTTTCTTCAAGCGACATCGCTTCAAACACCGCTACGTCGAGCATCTATATGTTCACAACGGCGGCACCTGACACGATAGCGCCGGTGATTTCAAGTATTGAAGCGACGAGCACGACTGCGATAGGTGCTGATATTGTCTGGGCGACCAACGAAGCCGCTGACGGGATCGTATGGTATGGCACAACGACACCCATCACTACCATAAACGCGTTTGGTTTCGCACATCATGTCAATTTCGTGACAAGCCATACTCTTTCGCTCACTGGTCTTACCGCATCGACGACGTACTACTATCTCGTTGGCGCGAAGGACTCCTCCGGC
>PFQT01000061.1:1773-19183 GCA_002788135.1 Candidatus Yonathbacteria bacterium CG_4_8_14_3_um_filter_46_25 | reverse complement strand
GAGATTTTGAGAAATTGCCAATTCCGTGTTATGGGTTGATATGAAAAAATTGGAAGTTTCATTTGGTGGGATATTCTGAAAGTATCTTATGGTGGAGATGGGGGGAATCGAACCCCCGTGCGGAGAGTGGAATGATGCGTTTCTACGAAGCGTAGATTGTTTTTTGGTTTAGAAATGATGAGTGAGGAACAATCAAAATCTCATCGTTTCGATCCTCTGTATCTTGAGATCGCGTCGAGGATGTCGCGTTCTCCAGCCCGAAGTATATTACACCCATTCGCATCTATCGGACGGCGATACGAACGGACGCCTGCTTACGCGATTGCGAGAGCGGGAGCAAAGTATGGGCTAACCATTGCCTTTGCCTTGGTAAGTGTATTTTTTGCACTTATTGTTTGCCAGCGTTTTTATGAGCAGGTGGCGTCCTCGGCTTCGCACGCATCACAGCCAATTCTCCGTCTAGGCCGATCATCCCCTAAATCAATCCATCTCCATAGGGTAGGTTGATTTAGGGAACGGCCGACTTTTTGGTTTTCAACGATCAGTCTTTTTCTCTCAGATCACGGGCTATATCCCGCGCCGCGTCCTTTTTCTTGAGTGTTTCGCGCTTGTCGAATTTCTTTTTCCCGCGTGCAATCGCAATGCCGATCTTTACCCGCTTTCTGCTAGTATACCATGAAATAGGGGCGATAGTCAATCCCTTCTCCCTTTCTGCTTCGGCGAGGCGCGCGAGTTCTTTTTTGGTCAAAAGCAGGCGGCGGTTGCGGTACGGGTCATATTTCTCCGGCGTGTTGGCTTGCTGGAACGGCGGGATGTGCGCGCCGATAAGAAACGCTTCACATCCGCGCACAATCGCGTACGCGCCTTCAAGCGAACCATGATTATTGCGCAGAGATTTCACCTCGAAACCGAAAAGTTCTACTCCGGCCTCGAACTGTTCGAGGAGTTCATAATCAAGATGTATTTTTTTGTTTCGTATCAGTGTCGGCATCCTCGTATGGTAGCAAGAGCGGAATGGTTTGACAAGGTTAGATTTATGTTGTAGGTTTTTCACAGAAGATAACCTGCGGCGGAAACAATTGACGGGAGGTGCAACCATGCTTGGCGTTGACGAAAATTATCGGCTTGTCATTTCTCTCATTTTCGGGCATTTTGATGGCCTGGAAATAGTGGATGACTTTTGCGGGTACCCTCCAGCTTTCTGTTTTTCCATTGATGGTCAGCTGGTGACCGAAGGGGAGGCGAGAAGAATTCTTGCTGACCGCTTTTCCTCTGACGAAGAGGTCGATAAGTATTTGATGCGTCGCTTACCGGTAACAGTTCGTGAGCGCAGAGTAGTCATAACGTCGTCGTAAATTTTTATAACCCGAGGGAATAAGGAGACTGGAATGACAAGAGAAGGAATGGTGCCGTCCGGCAACTTTAAGGTCGAGTATCGTCTGCACGTTCAATTTCGACCGGTGCATGGTCGGCAGACAAAGCATGCTTACTATGTTGCGCCACCCCCGCGCTATTATTGCATTGACGGGGTGTATATGTCCGCGACGAAAGCCGAAGAGGCGACCGGGCGACCGCTCAATTCGCTTCCGGTGGTTGTCGAGGATATCGAGATCATCTGCCGCGACTCGGAACCGGTGCAACAATATATCGATTGCATCGTCGGCATTCTTGTCAGAGGCGCGGGCGGGCTATGGCTCGGTGGTGGACAGATCTCCACGGCAGGAGGACGAGCGATGGACGGAACAGGAAATGCTCCATTGATGGAGCAAAAAATCGTGATTCCGGTTGAAATCCATCGGATGATCAATGGCGGGTGCGAACCCGCGTGTTTTTTGGAGCCCATCACCTTCTTTTTGTTAGAGGGCTCTGGCGGCGAGAGTGTCGCGTGCTCGCCGGATGATGCTCGTACCGCACTCGTGGTGCGGGGGGTTGATAGCGAGGACGCGGTTAACTACCTCGCGAATCTGCCGTGCGAGATATTCCCACCGGCGTACGTGCGGATCGACGACCCCGAAGTTGAGGGCGACGAGCTCAACGAGCTTATTATGAAGCTCGTTGACGAGGAGCGAAGGGAGCTTTTTTCGCTTCTCTTTTGCTGATAAATGCGGCCCCCTGTCAGAAATGGTGGGGGCACTTTTTTTATGTATAATTTTCGTGTATAATGGTGCGTCTATGGATGGTCTTAAGAGAAAAAACAGTGGCAAGAAGAAATTCAACGATAAACAGCAGTTTTTGAGTAATCTGATTAGTATCATTCTCATTCTGTTGATCATCGGAACGATATATTCGTATATTGTGGAAAATCAACAGAACGTTGAAGAGGTTTCGATCTCGGAAATTGCGGCGGATGTTGTGTCTGGGAATATTTCCCGTATCTCTGTCGAGGGAGACACGCTCAAGGTGACCTATCTTGATGAAACGGAGAAAATTTCCAAGAAAGAAGTGGAAACGTCGCTCTCTGAAACACTGGGTAATTATGGTGTAACGATGGCACAGCTCGCGAGCGTCAAGATCGATATTCGTGAACCCAATGGGCTCGGTTTTTGGCTTTTGACATTACTGCCAATTGTTCTGCCGATCATGTTCATCCTTCTGTTCTTTTGGATGATCTCGCGGCAGGTCAAAGGCGCCGGTATGCAAGCGTTCTCGTTTGGACAATCAAAGGCGCGAATGATTGATCCGAAAGATAAAAACCAACGAGTGACATTTGATGATGTCGCCGGTGTAAAGGAAGCGAAAGAAGAGCTCCGAGAAATTGTCGATTTTTTGAAGAATCCAAAAAAGTTTTTGGACATCGGCGCGCGTATCCCGAAAGGAGTGATTCTGATGGGAGCGCCGGGAACGGGTAAAACGCTTCTGGCGCGGGCGGTGGCGGGGGAGGCGCGGGTGCCGTTTTTTATTATTTCCGGCTCGGAATTTGTCGAAATGTTTGTTGGGGTCGGCGCATCACGGGTGCGCGATCTTTTCCGCATGGTCAAGAAAGCGGCACCGGCGATTATTTTTGTTGACGAGATCGACGCGGTTGGGCGTGTGCGCGGCACCGGTGTCGGCGGGGGAAACGATGAACGTGAGCAAACACTCAATCAAATACTTGTCGAGATGGACGGGTTTGAACAGAATGAAAAAGTAATCGTCATGGCGGCGACGAACCGTCCTGACGTGCTTGACCCTGCGCTCTTGCGGCCTGGGCGTTTCGATCGGCGAGTGACGCTCGATCTGCCTGATCGTAACGACCGCGAAGCGATACTTAAAATACACTCTGCGCGAAAACCGCTCGGCGAGGATATTAACCTTCGAATTATCGCGGAGCGTACTCCAGGGTTCTCGGGCGCCGATCTCAATTCGCTTATGAACGAAGGAGCTATTCTTGCGGCGCGGGAAAACCGAAAGAAGGTCACTCAATACGACCTCATTAGATCAATAGAAAAGGTGATGCTTGGACCGGAGCGTAAGAGCCACGTGCTCTCGACGAAGGAAAAGAAGATAACGGCGTATCACGAGGCGGGGCACGCGCTTGTGTCGTCGGTGTTGCCTGATGCCGATCCTGTCCATAAGGTGTCGATCGTCGCGCGCGGATACGCTGGAGGATATACTCTCAAGTTGCCGCTTGAAGAACGTCGGCTGCAATCAAAACGAGAGTTTCTCGACGATCTCGCGGTATCGCTCGGAGGATATGTCGCGGAGCAGATGGTCTTCGGCGATTTGACGACGGGACCCTCGAATGATTTACAGGTTGCTACCGCTGTCGCGCGGGACATGGTTACCCGCTATGGCATGTCAGAGAAGATCGGTCCGATGGCGCTTGAAGATTCGGCGGGGCACGCGCTCTTTGGGCGCGGAATCGGGAGCAATGAATATTCGGAAACAATGTCGACAGTGATTGATAACGAGGTCGCGCGTCTTATCAACGAAGCGTTCGTTCGTGCTAAAGACGTTCTCACCAAATACCGGGGCGTGCTTGATTCGATCGCCCGTGAACTTGTGAGTGCTGAAACAATTGAACGGGACGAGTTTGAAAAATTACTGATCTTAAATGGCATCAAACCGAAAAAAATCGAGAACGAACTACTGGGTGGTGTAGATATGACCAGTGATGACTCCCGGGAAGGGTTGAAAGTCTAAATTCTTGGAGTAGCGGTTAGTAAAAAAAGGGTATTGCCAAAACAGCAATACCCTTTTCCATGTTGTTCTTCTCTCCAGCGAATATTAGTCGCAGGTAGCGGTGTGTGCCCACGCTTCCTCAATCTCCCGTACGGCTCTGGCGATGTTCTCTCGGACATTCCCGGTATGGAGATCATCGATTACAAGATAGTCCGCGCCTGCTTCGATCGCCTGTGCGGGTGTTGTGATTCGATTGGCGTTGTGTGGCCCCGCGCCCGATCCGGCAAAGCGGACGCCCGTGGTGATAATCTCGATGTCAGAGAAAGCGCTCTTCATTGATTTCGTTTCCCGTGGTCCGCACACGAACCGCCGAATTCCGGCATCGTAGGCGATGTCTGCCCACCGAAGGACGACCTGTCCAATGGTAACCCCTCCGATATCGAACTCGTCGAGCTGGTGCATTCCCACCGAGGTTGGTACAGTGATCGCGACAACCTTCGACACGCCTTCCTCGCCGAATTTTTCTCTGACGACAGCAACGACCTCCTCAAGGCCGCGTCGCATTGTCGGGACACAGCTCACGGTAAATCCGAACAATCGTTCTTTGCCTGTTCGTACGATCTCACACGCGGTTGCCGCAATGGTGCTTGATTCGCAAAGTCCAACATCGAGCATAATATTGAGGCGTGTTTGAGCGATGATCGCCGGGATGATGCTTGTTCGTCTGAACATATCGGGTCCAAGAAGCCGCATCCCGACCTTAACGACATTGATTTGTCCATTAAGGCGAAGTGCTGGTCCCCACGCTTCATCTGGATCAATATCTAGCCCGCAGATGATATGGTCCCTTGCGTCCATTCATGTCTCCTTTGCGGTGCGTATCCGCGGTTGATGGCAAAGTGGTTCTAGGAGAAAATACTGCCACAAGTGTGAAAATTTGGCAATGACCAGCGTGAGATCAAACGTGTTCGCTTCGGTGGCAACCCCGAAAGAAAAACACCCTTTCCTTTTTCAAGAAAAAATTCACCCCCGCCACATCATAGAAGCAAGGAACATTTTTCTTTGGTGTTCTGCCCGTGAAGTTTCCAGGCAGTGTGACGGGGCTTCAATTTGGAGCGGACGGCGCATACCTTTGTATTGAATACAAAACCATGTTAAGGCGTCGTGTAGAAGAAACTCGCGGTGAGTTTCTTAAAACCAGTACCTTCAAAACAGAAAGGAGGTGAGAACTATGGACGCGAAGCACCCATCGCTTCTCGATCGGTTTTTCGAGCCGGTTCCAGAGACGCCCGCCGCGGAACTTGGGTCGTACGACCCGAACACCCAGAAAATAAGGAACTCCATTCGGTTTCGATCGTTGGATAAGCGGTATGGTGAAAAAGTTTGGCATGGAAAGCACGCTTCGGGGGCCGGGGAGACCGAAGAAGATACTATGACACATATTTATGAAGAATATTGTACTTATCCCCATTTTCCATTTTCCATTTCTATCCCCATTTTTCACTTTTCATTTTCTCTTTTTGACGGGAGGGCTTGAATAAAATCAAAAACTAATGTAGAACAGCAATCAGTTAAAGCTGTTCTTTGATAATCAAAAGAAAGAGGTGTAATCATGAAAAATGTGAAAAGACAAATTAAAAAAGAATCACTGGTGCTAGGGAAATTGCTCAAGAAAATCGCACCGCGCATTGGGGCAAGTGTGTTTCTGGAACCCGAATGGGAAATCGCCGGCCAGATCACATTCAAGAGCGGTAAAGAATCTTACTTTCGGTACAACACCCTTGATCTTAATCCGGTCGGGGCATCGGACATCGCCAAAGACAAAGATTACGCAAATCTGTTTATGCGGCGGCTTGGCTACCCTGTCGTGCCTAACAGCAAAACGTTCTTTTCAAAAGAATGGGCGCAAGCAATTGGAGCGTCTCGCCGCACGATTGATGATGCGTATGTGTACGCAAAGCGTCTCGACTTTCCTGTTGTAGTGAAACCAAATAGCGGCAGTCAGGGCTCCGGCGTTGCGATCGTCCACAACAGGCGCGAGTTCTACCGCGCCATGCGAGCCGCTTTCAAGCTTGACCGCGTGGCGTTGGTGCAAAGACCGGTGCATGGTCAAGATTATCGGTTGGTCGTTCTGGACGACGAAGTAATATCCGCCTACAAACGGATACCGCTTAACATTGTCGGCGATGGTAAGACATCAATCCAGCGACTACTCCGAATGAAGCAACGTCAGTTTATCGCCGCAAAGCGAGGAACGCGTGTTAAGATGGACGATCCGCGCATTGCTGAAAAACTTAAGCGGCAGGGATTGATGTTTCGCTCGGTGCCGCTTCTTGGAGAGCGGGTGTTCTTACTTGATAACGCCAATCTGTCTTCTGGTGGCGACGCAGCTGATGTGACCGCAAGCGTCAACATCGCTTTCCGAAAGTTCGCGGTACAACTCACAAGCGACATGAACTTGCGTTTGTGTGGCGTTGACCTCATGGTCGACGGTGACATAGGCGAACCGCCAATTCCCGGGAAGTACTGGGTGTTGGAAATCAACGCCGCACCTGGTCTCGACCACTACACCAAGACTGGTAAGGCACAAGAAAAAATTGTCGAGGAGCTGTACCTAAGGGTTCTTCGTAGTTTGGATCGTTAGATGGGAGATAACCCCCATCCTCAAGCTGGGGCATTCTCGCTCCAGCTTTTTTCTTGCTCAAATTTCTGTGGTATAATGACATTGATAAACTTCAAACGATATGCTTCACAATTATAAGATAAAGACTTGGTCAGGCTACATTTGATTAGGATACTTTTCTAGTCAGCATTATTTTGCCGCCATTAACCTATCTAATCTAATCATTATGAAATACTTCCATCAATCCATAACAAAGAAAAATGTGCTCTTTATAATCATTTTTGTGATTCTTGGGTTTATCGCCTTACAGATTCCGGTAGCGCAACTGGAGGGGTCAAAAGTTAAGTTTACGATCTATGACACGTTTGCGCCTGTCGCCGGCTCGTTTATCGGAAGTATTCCGGGCGTAATAGCCGTCTTTCTTATGCAGTTTTTTAATTTTTTGGTTCACGGAGCGCAAATTGAAGACACGGGAACAATTATTCGTTTTTTCCCCATGCTCTTTGCTGTGCTTTATTTCTCGAGGAAAAGGAATATAAATCTCATCATACCCGCGCTCGCTATTGTGGCGTTCATCGCCCACCCCATCGGTCGGACGGTGTGGTATTTCCCGCTTTTCTGGCTTATTCCCATTGCCGCACATTTCTTCCGCGATCGATTTCTTATCGCTCGCGCGCTCGGCGCCACATTCACCGCGCACGCGGTTGGAGGCGCGTTGTGGATTTGGGTCTTTGCGCTTCCAGCCCCGGTTTGGGATTCCCTCATCATGGTCGTTATCGCGGAACGGCTACTCTTTGCGCTCGGCATCTGCGGATCGTTTATTCTCGTCAATAACCTTCTTGGTTTCTTAGAGAAAAGACATCTTTTGAACCTCGGCTTTTACATTGATCAGAAATATCTCGCTCCAGTTCTTCGCAATGAACAAAATGCGCCCGCAACGTCTTATACGAAGTAAAACGCGTTTTGTCGCTTTTGTTGCGGCGAGCATTGATGGACAAATTTCATTGTTTGAAAAGACATTACCGCGATGGACAAGTAAGGAAGATTGGCGATTTATTCAAAGTTCGCTCTCGCGTATTGACGCCGTTGTTGTCGGTCGCAATACCTACGTAGCGGCCACGAAGCGATTACGGAAACGAAACACTTTTGTCCTTTCGAGTCGCCCGAAAATGTTCACACGCAGAGGAAATGTAACATTTGTCAATCCAGTAAATGTTGATCTGGCCTCCATGCTTGCAAAATATAAGACCGTGGCTGTGCTCGGCGGCGGAGCAGTATACCGCTTCATGTTAGAAAGTGGACTTCTGGACGAGATTTTTGTTACTGTTGAGCCGCTCATCTTCGGTCGCGGAAAGGAGATGTTTGTCGGTGGCACTCGAACAACACGAGTTAGTTTGCTGTCTGTAAAACGGCTCAATCGCGCCGGCACGCTCTTGCTTCACTATCAGATTAACCATCAACAACTATGATCATTCGACCAATCAAAACTCGTGTCTTTCAGGAGGGCGACGATTTGTTTGCATTCATCACGGATTATTTCAAGAAATTATCTGAAAAATCCGTAGTCGTCATTACCTCAAAAATCGTCGCCCTTGCGGAAAGACGAACGGCTATCGCAGAAAATGCGCAGATGAAAGAAAAACTGATCCGCGCAGAAAGCGAATTTGTCATACCAACCAAGTATGTTTGGCTCACTATCAAAGACGGAATGGTTATGGCCTCTGCCGGAATTGATGAGTCAAACGCAAATGGCAAGCTCATTCTTCTGCCAAAAGATAGTTTTAAGGCGGCTCGCTTTCTGCGCAATAAACTTCGACAGAAATACGGCGTGAGACATCTCGGAGTTCTGATTACCGACAGCCGCACAATTCCACTCCGTGCCGGTGTAACCGGCGTCACCCTCGGCTATGCGGGTTTTCGCGGAATTAAGGACTACCGCGGCACACCTGATATTTTCGGCAGAAAGTTCAAATTTTCTCGAACTAATATAGCCGACAGTCTTGCCACCGCAGCGGTCTTAGTCATGGGCGAAGGGAACGAACGACAACCTTTGGCGATTATTGAAAGAGCGCCGGCGGAATTCTGCGATAGAGTAAACCGTGCGGAGTTGCGTATTGATATCCAAGAAGATATGTACCGTCCGCTTTTTTCGAAATTGCCGAAACATTGATGAGGTGGAGGTTCTCATGGCCGTACAGCAACAGTAAGTTAAGAATTCTGTCGGGTATCTTAAGCCCTCCCGTCAAAAAACCCGCCGCACATTCCTCCCGCGTCCGTATTTCGCCTCGCCACCTGCCCAGAAACTTCTAGGGCAGAACCCCGAAAGAAAAACACCCTTTCCTTTTTCAAAAGAAATTTCACCCCCCGCCAAATCAGAAATGCAAGGGGTGTTTTTTCTTTCGGGGTTGCCGAGGCTCTGCGAGGCAGTGGCGGGGCGATTCGTCGAGCGTACGATTTAGGTCAGAGCCACCACGCGCTCCGCGCGTGAGATGTCAGTCGGGGTTCTGCTGGAAGTAAGTCCGAACTTTTTGGTATAATGACCACAATTCTGATGCAAATCAATTTTGGTGGACCTGAGGAGAGTCGAACTCCTGACCTCTGCAATGCGAATGCAGCGCTCTACCAACTGAGCTACAGGCCCGTTTTTCTGCGCCCGTCGTATTGTAGCAGAGTGTTTTGGGAAAATCCAACGATTTTTTGCCGATTTGACAGTGTTGACGGGTGCTATATACTGGAGGCACAAAGTTTCCCCGATTTCGTTATTTGTCATTGTAAAATAATAAAATTATCACTATGAAAATGTCTAAAATTGTGGCGGTTATTGTATTGATAGCGGTGATCGCAGTTGTCGGATACTCGCTCGCGCGGCGCGCTTCCGCTCCGACCGCCGATGAGGAAAATACGACTGTCAATAACGCGACCACAACGGAAATAATAAACGATGGAGGATTGAGCACAACCACAATGGCGGTTGCCTATACGATTGGCGATGTCGCGAAACACGCAACCGCGAAAGATTGCTGATTGGCGATCAAGGGGAAAGTGTATGATGTCTCCTCGTTTATTGCGTCTGGCAAACACCCAGGCGGCGACGCGATACTCGAAGGGTGCGGCATAGACGCCACCGTCCTCTACACCACGCGTCCGATGGGGTCGGGGACGGAGCACTCTCCACAAGCGTACACGGGGCTTGAAAATTACTACATAGGGAATTTGGCGAAATAGTTATCTTCTCTAAAATCTTAAGAAAAAACATGATTGCACAGTCCTTTTTTCTTAAGTAAGGTATCTGTTTGAAAGCGCGTGTCCGCCCTCCTGGACTCGAACCAGGAACCACTCGTGTATAAGACGAGCGCTCTAACCATTGAGCTAAGGGCGGAATGATTACGTTCGCCGGTGGTTCGCGGGCGGTGTTTCGCGGCAACGGTGGCCGGCGAGTTCACGTATCATACCACGAAATATGGACTGGTGCTATGTCGCGTCGCGTAAGCGGCTCTCCGACCGTACATCAAAAAGCGGCTCCGCGGAAATATATCCCGCAGAGCCGCCACGGGCTTCATTCGTGAAATTGAGCCGCCGACACCGCGCGGCTTGATTCCTGCACGCTCGTCGGCAGGAGTCTGTGGATGACGACATCCATCAACAGGACTCCGGCGACGATCGCCGCCAGGATCGCGATCATCTGCAGTCGCGCACTCATAAACAACCTCCTTTCTCTGTTCTTTCCGAGTTGACAATCTTATCTAAGCATAGATTCTTTTTAAAAAAATGTCAATATCTTGTGTTTTCCACACATCGGTGCTTCTGTTGCGCCCTTGATGTGTGTATTATTAGCACAAACAGTAACTCCAGGCATTCCGGAAGCTTGGCTGATTTTTAATAATTTATTTTTTTAATTATGATAAAGAAAATTCTTGCGACAGTTTTCGCGATCGGACTCTTTTCTCTCTTTGCGGTTGTGTCAGTGACATACGCGGGTGTAAATACTACCACAGTTGCTTCCTGTCAAGGGAAAGCAGTTGCCGGCGAGTGTATACCTGCCGATGTTAACGGTGATGGAGTCATCAATGCTGATGATATCTCCGCGTTAAGCGATACCTTGGTACCGCTGGATGCATTCCATTTGGTCGCTAGTTGTATCGGCCAGGATGTCGTGGGAAAATGCGCCACGGCGGATACCAATGGCGATGGGATTATTGACAGTCAAGATTTGAGCGGGGTGCCCGGCACACAGCCCGCAAACGCACCGCTAACGAATTTGGTGATGGATTGCTTTGGCAAACCTGTCGTGGACGCGTGCGCGGGAGCAGACCCCAACGGTGACGGCAAGATCAATACTTCTGATATGCTTATCGCGATGGGTTTTGGTGGAGCCGATGCCTATTCCTCACCCTCTCTTGTCGTGCATGTTTCCTCGTGCATCGATCAACCCGTCGAGAAAGATTGTGCAAATGCTGACATCAATCACGATGGAACGATTGATACCGCTGATGTTATTGCGGCATCGGGCGCGAAAGCAGCTGTTAATACAAGTACGTCGGCTTTCCTTTTGGTTTACTCCTGTATCGGCAAGGATGTCGCGGGGGAATGCGCCGCGGCGGATACCAATGGCGATGGGATTATTGACAACAGTGACGCAAACGCCAGTGACGTTGTCGCTTTGGGGCTAGCGGCAGCGACAAGTAGCGCATCGTGCGTTGACCTCACTCATACCATGCAACGAGTTCCCGCTTCGACGGACGTGAATTCCGGCGGCGAAGTCTCAATACTGCAAGAATTCCTTGCGCGGGATACAAGTATTTATCCCGAAGGGTTGATAACCGGCTTTTTTGGGGCACTGACCGAAAAAGCGGTTCAGCGGTGGCAGATTGCCCGTGACGTTGTACCGGCGGATAATCCCGGGACACCCGCAACTACTGGGTATGGTGTCGTTGGGCCCGATACGAGATCGTCTATTAGAATAGCTTCGGGGTGCGCTATCAATCCCGGAGTGGTCGTTGCTCCGACGGTAACAGTCACTTCACCGAATGGGGGTGAAATATACGAGCTTGGCGACACGGTAAAAATAAAGTGGAGTACCGACTATGTCGGAACATCAAAATACGAAATCGGACTTATTGGCGCTGGCAATGACGGTCCTGATGGCATTGAGGGTACCGCTGACGATGTGAACGGCGGCTACGAAGTGATCGCTAATGTCAATCATGATCCTGCCGGATATGCGTGGGTGATTCCGCTTGACACCGCAACACATGACGATTACAAAATCGTTGTATCAATAGGGGAAAGAGGGCTATTTCTTGAACAAGACGAGAGCGACAACACATTTGCGATCGTGAAACCAAGCAAATTGACGGTTATGAAACCGAACGGCGGGGAGCAGGTTGGGTGGGGGGTGAACTATACTATCAATTGGGTAAATGTTGGATTTGATCATTGGTATACCGACTGGTTCGCGGTGAGCAAAGTGAGAATACGTCTGTTAAATACGGCAACGGGAGTGCACACGATACTCACAAACGCCACCCCTAATGACGGAGTGTTTGCATTCAATCCGGCATCCTACGGTCTTCCCGTAGGTTCATATAAGGTTGTTATTAACGCGACAACATCATGGCTCTTTAGCGGTAGATTTCTTGAAGACAAAAGTGATAACGCCTTCAGTGTTGTTAAGTTAACGGTAACTGCGCCGAATGGCGGGGAGTCGTGGGCACACGGAACACCGAAGGCATTCACGTGGGCAACATTAAATTATGCTCCGGGGCGTGTTCATGTTTGGTTACAAAACGTGGATACCGGTGTGTGGAAACTTATCGGAAACAACGTTCTTGATACCGGTATTTACAATTGGACTGTTTCAACAACAACAGCGCCTGCAGGCGCATCGTGGAAGGCACTTATCCAAGACACTGGCGGTACTTCACGAGACTATAGCGACGCGACATTCACTATTACTGATTAAAGCGATTAATCAAGGTTGGTGATAGATGAACGGGTCGTAGAGATACGACCCGTTCATGTTGTAATGCGTGATGATATTGTTATTCAAGATGGATGTTGTTGTCGAGCATAGTGACGTATGTTTTGAGTGACTGGTACTTCTTGAGTGCTTGGTCATCGCTTAAGATACGTTCTGCCTCCGTGCGCGCGGCTTCCACCAGCTTAATGTTACGGATTGCTTCCATGCCGATATCGGTTATGCCCCATTGCTTCTTGCCCGACATTGCTCCCGCGCCGCGGAGAGTAAGATCAAGCTCGGAAAGTTCAAATCCGTTTTTTGCCTGCACGAGTGCTTTGAGGCGAGTCATGGATTTTTCACTATCTGAACCGCTGAACACGTAGCAATATGCTTGGTGTTCGCTTCTCAAGACTCTGCCACGAAGTTGATGGAGCTGGGCGAGGCCGAATCGTTCCGCTCCCTCAATGATGATCATGGTTGCGTTTGGCACATTGACACCGACTTCAATAACCGATGTGGCAACGAGGATGTCGATGCGTTTTCCGGAGAAATCACTCATTACCGCTTGCTGTTCTTTCGGGGGCATTTTTCCGTGTACTATTCCTATTTCATAGTCTTTAAAAACGTCTTTTTTAAGGCGTTTTGCTTCCGCTTTTACCGACTTTGCGTTGAGCGCGAGTTCTTTGGTCGGATCCGGCTCCTCTATTCTTGGGCAAATAACATAGAGTTGGCGACCGTTTACAAGTTCAGCTTTGATCTCCGCATACGCCGCATCTCGTTTTGCCAGTGATGTTATTTTTGTTATAATCGACTTTCTTCCGCGGGGCATTTCGTCGAGCAGTGTGAGATCAAGGTCGCCATAAATGGTGAGCGCGAGTGTGCGGGGAATCGGAGTCGCCGTCATGGAAAGAAGATGTGGCGCGGTTGAATCCTTTTTTGCGAGCATCATTCGCTGTTTTGTGCCGAAGCGATGCTGTTCGTCAATAATGACATAGGCAAGATGTTTGAATGTGACTGACTTTTGTATCAGGGCGTGTGTACCGATAAGAATGGGGATCTCGCCATTTGCCACCCACTTGAGCAGTTGCGCGCGCGAAATACTTGTCGGTTGTTCAGTGTTGATTTTTGACGGATATTTGTAACACCCGCTTCCTGTGATGAGACCGATGTTTATATTAAGATGATCAAAATATTCGATAAATGACTTGAAGTGTTGTTTGGCGAGGATCTCGGTTGGTGCCATGTAGGCAACCTGCAGGTTGCCGAACTTTTGTCCTTTCGGCGGCGTGGCGATGACCGCGTAGGCGGTTGTCGCGGCGACGGCGGTTTTTCCTGATCCGACATCGCCCTCAAGGAGGCGTAGCATTGGCTTGCCGGAACGAAAATCATCGAGGATACGATCAATCGCTTTGTTTTGCGCGGCGGTCAGCTCGAAATTGAATCGTTTCGTAAAGTCGGCGATGTCGTTATTCTTCGCGTCGACGGTGAATGATCTGTTCTTTTCGTAACGCATTCGCGCGCCGATGCGCCCGAGCTGAATAAAAAATATCTCTTCGAACGCAAACCGTTTGCGTGCCGCCGCCGCGTCCGATTCCTTTTTTGGTGAATGTATCCAGATAAGCGCGGTCTTTTGTGCGGGCAGGTGGTATTTTTTAAGTATCTCATCGGGGATTGGATCGTCGAGTCTGTCCAAAATATCGGTCTTTAAGATAGTTTGTATGTGATGATAGAACCATCGACTTGTCACACTGTGGCTTTCGGGATAGATGGGGTAGAGGAAATCTTCCCCGGGCTTTCCGGCAAAAAGTGAATCCGCGAAGTCGATGGGGAGCGTCTTTGTTTTCTCGACTTCCGGGTTTGCAAGATAAAGATACGCTCCACGCTTGGTCACCTTTCCTTTGAGTTTGACGAGCGGTTTATCCTCAAGCATTTTAGCGATATATGCTTGGTGAAACCACACCGCTTTTATTTTCCCCGTGTCGTCTTGGACCATTGCTTCGGCGAGCGGTATTCTTTGCCGGTATGCTTTTGATGTTTTTGCGCTGAATACTTTGCCGTACACGATTGCTTCGTCGCCCTCTTTAAGGTCAGCGATGTGTTTGATTGAGAGCGGGGAGCCGTAACGGGAAGGGAAATGAAATAAGATGTCGCGTGTCGTTTCAATGCCGAGCCGCTTGAGCGCTTTTTTTTGTGTTGCGGTCAGCCGAAATTCTTTTTCGATGGGGGTATTTTGATCCATTCAAGTATTGTAGCGCAAAAACGAGGAATGTGTCGCCGGCAGCTGAAATAGTAGCACAAAAAATGGCGCAACACCGATTGTTTTTGAGCGTGGAATGGTTAGTTTTTCGCCTTTTATCTTGCGCGGCTGAAACGTAAATATGGCTTTATTGGGTAGAGGAGGATCGAGCCGACAAGCGAGAGGGTAACGACGACAATAATGAGCGCGGGGAATCCGCTCGTGATCGCGACATATCCGCCGATCACGGAAAACGCGGCGCTTGTCATGTCGGTGAGCGTGAAATATACACCCCACTCTGTTCCTTCTTTCTCTTTATCAATGTGCCGCGTGAATATCCCCATGAAAGTGGGGAAGGTGAACGCGGTGAAGAATCCGAGTGCCGCTTGGATCATGTAGAGCTCAAGTGGCGTGTCAATCACAAGGTAGAAGAGCGGGAAAACGGAAATAAGTATCGTGCACGTAAAGAGAAGCCAGAAATCGTCTTTTTCGCCCCGAATCCTGTCAATGAAATGCGCGATCGGTATCTGGAGCACGCTTTTGGTTAGGAGATAAATTCCCGCGGCAAGGCCCGCAACCGCCTCGTTGCCTCCATGGATGAAGTTGGCGATAAAGAGAGCGAATATCGGACCGAGAAGTCCCATTGATCCAACGATGACCGTGTCGGAAATGATAAGGAGCCGAACGACCGGATTGATATCTTTCAAAAAATAATGCGTAAGTTTGGTTGAACGTTTTACCATATAAGTGTTATTATCATTAAACCCATTATAAACCGCACTTGTATTTTACGGAAGAGGAAAAAGAAATATCTTACCGTATCTTGGTGTGACTGTATTAAAATATGTAGTAAGGACTTGAGCTTGTAACATTTCTTTTGATTGTTATCATAATAACACATGATGAAATATTTTTTCGCTGTTGCCGCGTCTGTGCTTTTGGTATTTGTTTTTCTCGCGCCAGTAAATGCGCAAGCGGCAACGCGTTCGCTCTCGATTGGGCTCTCGGGAAGCGATGTTACGGTTCTGCAAAACGAGCTCATCGCGCAAAAGTATCTTGCCGCAGGGAAGAATACCGGTTACTTTGGTCCGCTTACGCAAGCCGCAGTTAAGAAATTCCAGTGCGATCGAGGCATTATCTGCGCGAATGCGATCGTCGAGGGCTATGGCATCTATGGGCCGAGAACGCGCGCGGCGCTTTTAGGTGGCGGATCTTCACCAATTTCCACTAGCTCGCTTGAGTTTTCGGGATGGATTCCCTACTGGCGATCGGCGACCGGTACGCAGGATGTCTTGCCGCATCTCGGGCAAATCACGAGCGTAATGCCGTTCGGCTATACGATGAAAAGCGATGGCACGCTTGTCGATACGGCACATCTGATGGAAGAGCCGTGGACGAGCTTCATTGCTGAAGCGAAAGCGCGTGGCGTGCGAGTGATTCCGACGGTGATGTGGGGGAATGGCGATACGATCCATAAGATACTTTCCAATACCACGACGCGCATCGCGCTTGAGGACGAGATAGCGAATTTGGTAAAAAAGAACGGCTTTGACGGCATTGATATTGATTTTGAAGCGAAGAAACACGAGACGATAGATTATTTTTCAACGTTTCTCAAAGGTCTTTATCAACGAATGGGCAACAAGTGGGTCTATTGCACAGTCGAGGCGCGCATGCCGCTCTTTGATCGTTATTTGCCGGGCGCGATCATTCCTGCCGACGCGCAGGATTTTGCCAACGACTATGTGGAGATGAACAAATATTGCGATCGCGTAGAAATCATGGCATACGATCAGGGCACGATAGACGTGCGTCTCAACAAAGCGCGGACGGCACCTTATGCTCCAATTGCTGACCCAGGATGGGTTGAGGATTTGGTCACGCTTGCCGCAAAAGACATCGATAAAAAAAAGATCATAATCGGCATTCCAACCTATGGCTACGAGTACATCGTGACGCCAGTTTCTGTCGATGGATATAAATACAAAGTGCTCTGGCCGTTCAACTTCAGATACGCGACCGAGATTGCGGAGAAGATTGGCATTACCCCCGCGCGCAACAGTGCAGGGGAGATTGGTTTTTCTTATGACCCGGATATACTCGCGGCGATCGCGCCTGCTGGCGACGACTCGACCAAAACACAACAGATGATCGTGTCAACCTCTGTGGCGCAAAATGCCGGTTCGTTTGTGGACACCAGCAAACCATTTAACTATTTGTCATGGAGCGACGCGAAAGCGATTGCGGACAAAGTCGAACTCGCGCGCAAATTAGGCGTTCGTGGCGTGGCGGTCTTTAAGTTTGACGGCGGCGAAGACCCTGCAATGTGGGAGGTGTTGAAGTAGAGGAATACACCGAGGAATTAACTGGAAATTCTCTAGTGAAATGCAATTCCTGCAACATAGGATTGTATGTTCAAAATATTATACCATGCTTTCTAAGCAATAAAAGTGTCTGACCCTATTACCGTGCCTATTACCGTGCTATTACC
>PFQT01000061.1:0-1731 GCA_002788135.1 Candidatus Yonathbacteria bacterium CG_4_8_14_3_um_filter_46_25 | reverse complement strand
CTTCTGAGGCACCCCCGCTTTTATCAAGGAAAATTACACTTAGCCCTTTATAGATACCATATGAAATATAAAACACACCAATGACTATTTCTCCCCAAAGTGCTTTTCGTAGGTGTTTTTTGAAGATTATATCTTCTAGGTTAACTGGATTCTCGATAAGTTTTTTGAGACGCTTTGTGCTAAAGAGATGAAGGGGAAGAAGCGGAACGGAAAGAGCGATGAGTATGATTATGCGTTCAGTTACAACATCGTTCGCGAAACCAAACATTTGTCCAGCGACTCCATGCAATACCCACGCCAAAACAAGTGCAAGAAATATAAGCGAGGTGCTGGCGACAATGAAAGCAAGCCCTACTCGAGAAAAAAACTTACCCACTCGTACGTTGTACTGGACATTCTCTACTTGGATTGGTTTCTGGTGAGAGCCTGTTTGTGATGAAGGACTTGATTGGTTAGTCCCATCTTGGTTTGGAAAATTCGTATCCATAAAATTTTGGAAACTATATGTTAAGGTAATTAGGGCGAAACGTAACCAAAATAGATGCTCATGAAGAGCTTGAAGAGATTGTCGTCGCGGTGATTGTATCGGTATTCCACCTCTTTAAGATACATCGGAAAATGGTATTTGGAAACCCCGCGGTAATTGTACAAAATATGTTTGGCAAAACTCCAAAATCCTTCAATGCCGTTGATATGGTTCTTTCCGCGATAGGCAAAGGCCTTGCCGTGATTCAAGCGGTGGTGTTTGCCCAGCCGCTTCAACGAGTTGTAGCTTCGGAAGGTGTCGATGTAGTAGACCGAGCCCTTTCTCGTTTTCTTCCGAATGACAGTCATGAGTTCCTCCTTGGACACATGCTCCACGACCCTTGTGTAGACCTTGCCATCCCTCTCCAGAAGCCCAAAAACAATGTTTTTACCGGTTTTGCTCCACGTCCGCGCTTGCCTTTGCGTCTGCCGCCAAAATAGCTCTCGTCCATCTCGATCTCGCCGCTCAGTTTGCCACCCTCAAGCTCGGCCACATGGTAGATCGCTTCTCGGAGTTTCTGATAGACGCGCGTAATCGTCTTGTAGTCCAGGCCAAAATCATGCGAGAGGCGGTAGGCCGGTTGCTGTTGATAGAACCCTTGTACGATGGCGATCTCCGTTCTGATTCGCTTCAGCGACTTTTGTTTTCCACAGCTCTTGTTCCTGCACCGGACATATCCTCGACCCGTCTTCGAGACCTTGAACGAACCGCAGAAAATACACTTTCTGCCCCGTAAAAAGTTGGCCGCACAATTGAAAACGTTCTTTTTCTGCATAACCAAGCGAAATTATACCATGCTCTTGGTTACGAAACGCCCTAATTACCAAATTAAAATATGGTTCGCGCCGATGTTTTTCTCCGGGTTCTTTTGCGGTTTTCAGCGGTGTGGCTCCGCCGCCTTTCGGATTTTTCGCGGGGGTTCTCGCCGCCTGCGGCGGCGAAATGGCGCGGCTCGCAAGGAATTGGGCGGTAAAATCAAACGGCGGGGCGAGCAAACCTCTGCTTCCCCCGACAAAAAATCACGAAGTCCAATTTGGTGTTTCTATTGTACCAAACTCACACCTATTTTCAAAACAAATGATGTGGCACGCTCCGCGTGCGTGGTGACTTGAAACTAAATCGTACGCTCCACGAAAGCCCCGCCACCGCCTCGCTTCACTCGGTAACCCCAAAAAGAAAAAATGTTCCTTACTCTTTTGATTTTC
>PFQT01000064.1 GCA_002788135.1 Candidatus Yonathbacteria bacterium CG_4_8_14_3_um_filter_46_25 | reverse complement strand
ATTGCCCACTGATCCACCACCGACAAGGTTGCCTGCCCAGTAGAGATTGCCTCCAGTGTTATAGAGACGGTTTTGGGTGTTGGAGGGTGCGGAGATTTGCGCCAAGTAGGCAGAACCGTTAAGCGAAAAAGTGTCTGATGGGGTGGTCGTGGCGATGCCCACGCGATTGTTGACCGAGTCGATGGTGAGGGTGTCCGTGTCAAACGCGCTGTCGCCGGCGAAGGTGTTTGTCGCCGTGCCGGAGACCGTGAGATTGCCGGAGAAGGCACCGGATGTCGCGGAGAGCGCGCCGGAGAGAGCGATGCTCGATCCCGAAAGCGACACGCCTGAAATACTCCCGCCTGAAATGTTCGCGGATGAAATTGTACCGCCGGTTATGGTCGGACTGTTAATCGCGGTGTTCGTAAGCTGGTCGATCTTCTGGGTGAGCGCGATGGCGCGGAAGTTGCCCTGAGTCTTTGATGTCACTTCATCGGAAACTTTATATATCTCGGCAAGGAGGGTATTTGAGAGCTGTTGCATACGAGCATCGAGGTCGGCGGGGGTAACGCCGGAAATGACGCGCTCGATCGTTTTTTCAACTGTTACTTTCTCGAGCGGTTTGTTTACTATGATAGTTTGCGCCGGAGGCGGGGCCGGTGTTTTCGCCGCGGGAGCGGGAGTGTTACTCGCGTCCGGATTGGGATCGGATGTCAGTTCATCGACGACGATCGGCGTTGTCTGTGTAATGCCACTGCCTCTTCCAAAAAGACCGGCGATGCCTGACCAAACCGTTTTGAACACGGACGAAACGGCGTTTGTCGCCGTGCCGACGACACTTGCGGTTTGCGACCCCCCGCCACGTAGGGAACTCACGAGTCCGTCGCCGGCACGCGCGTATGTTCGCGTGAGCGTATCTCCCGCCAACCTGCCGGTGTCACGCAAGGTGGTGTAGGTATCGACAAAGCTTCCAATAAAAGCATCGCCGACACCTGCCATGCCACGCGCGATAAGTGCGCCCGTAGTATTGTTAAATGTTATATATGAAGAGAGTGTCATATCAGTCACGCCCGTAAGAGTGTCTACGGTGTTTTTCACTACACGAACCGTGGTGGTGCCTGACACTTTGGACAACGATCGGAGCGTGTGAGCCGAATTGAAAACCGGTGACGTAAGCGAGGAAAAAAGTGCCGGTATGTTTGCGATGCCGTTTTTGGTTGCGTACGCGGTCGCTCTTATCTCTGAAGCGAATCGGTTAATGGAAGTGAGAGTCCCTTCGGCAGACAAGACATATCCGCGTGCGACCAGCGCGCCGCCTTTTTCCGGGAATGAAAAAATTGAGTCGAGTGCATTCCCTGTCGTGGTGGTAAACGAGCGTGAGGTTGCGCGAGCGAGTTCGGAGAGTTCTGGCCGAGCGAGTGTAAGCGCGCCGCCGATTGAGACGATCACGAGAAAGGAACCGAGGGCGACGGCAAATTTCGAGAGCATTGGCAACATCTGCGGGCGCGGGGCGGGTACAAATGATCGAGGCACCGCCGGAAACGGGATCTTGGCATGGACAAACAACGATTCCTGCTCGACAAACCACGATCTGCCGATCAGATGTCCTCTAATCTTCTCCTCACGGGCAAGTTGGCCAATATAATCAGCGGCATAGCCGGTTAATTCGCTAGCTCGTTTAGCCGAGATATAGGTTTTCTCTTCAAAATTCAGTTCGTTGCTCATGTAAAAAATAACCGCATATGTATAGTCGTTCGTATATTGTCCTTATTATATCGCCACATAACAATAAAAAAAACTCGTTAAGGCGGATAAGTGGGGATAACTTACTTTAGATACTTTTTTTTGAGTTTATTGGACACTCGGTGTCCAATAAACTCAAAAAAAAGTAGGAAGTCTATTATTTTTCTTCTTGTCGTTTTGCCCAATCAACTATATTTTGTTGCAATTCTAAATTTTGATATGTTTTGCTGGTCTAGAGTCGCGATTTAACCAGCAAGTGTCCTATCAAAAAGTTCTTTGAGAGTGCGCGGGTTTGCCGCGCCACGAGTCTCTTTCATTGCCTGACCGATGAGAAATTGGAGGGCGGATGTTTTGCCATTTCGATAATCGGCGACAACATCCGAATGTTTGACGATGATCGCTTCCACAACCGCGATAAGTTCCCCTTCATCGCTTCGCTGAAGAATGTTTTTTTCTTCGGCGATCTTTTTTGGATCTCCACCGTCTTTATGCATCTTCGCGAGGATATCTTTTGCGCCGCGCGACGATATTTCTCCGGCGGCAACCATAGCGATAAGCCGCGCGAAAGTTTCGGAAGTAATTGCCGTCTTATTGATATCACCTTCGGCAAGACCGGCAAGATCAGATGTGATGTAGTTGGACGCGAGCTTCGCGAAGTCTTTGCCGTCACCGCGTGCGACTGTTTCCTCAAAGAAACGCGCGAGCGCAACATCGCGCACGAACGCTTCCGTATCTTCGTTTTTAATGCCGTACGCTTCGGCGTATCGCTTTCTTTTTTCCCATGGAAGCTCGGGGATTGATTGTGCGAGAGTTTCTTTTTTGAATTCAGCAATCTCACTCAGTTTGAGTTTCGGAAGATCGGGATCGGGAAAGTAGCGGTAATCGTGCGACGATTCTTTTTTGCGCTGAGAGAATGTTTCTTGCTTGTCTTCGTTCCACCCGCGCGTTTCCTGCGCGACGCTTCCGCCGGATTCAATGACTTCTATCTGGCGATTTGTTTCGTATTCGATCGCGCGCTCGACTGAACGGAACGAGTTGAGATTTTTAACTTCGACTTTTGTTCCTAGTTTTTTGGTCGCGCTCACCGAGACGTTCGCCTCGACGCGCATTTCGCCTTTTTCCATGTTCGCGTCGGAAGCGCCGAGGTAGCGCAAAAGAAGCTGGAGTTCGCGCGCGAATCTGCCCGCGTGTTCCGCGGATTTAATGACCGGTTCGGTTACAAGCTCCATCAAGGGAACACCGGCGCGGTTGAAATCAATGAGGCTGTAGTTTCCCTTGTCGTGCGATGAGCGTGCTGTGTCTTCTTCAAGGTGTACCCGCGTAATGTCGGCGCCTTCAAGCGTTCCTCCGGTAACGAGCGGATATTTGTATTGACTGATCTGGTACCCTTTCGGAATATCGGGATAAAAATAATTTTTCCGGTCGAATTCGGTAAAGTCGGCGATTGTTCCGCCGAGAGCGACCCCGACCCGCAGGACGTGACGAACGGCCCCTTTGTTTATGACCGGCAATGTCCCAGGATGCGCCATGCACACGGGGCAGATATTGACATTCGGCGTTTTCTCTTCCGAATCGTTCGCTGAATCGCAAAACATTTTTGTCGTGGTCTTGAGCTCCGCGTGTATTTCAAGACCGATTGTCGGGACATACGCTCTTTTTTCCATGCAGGCAATTATAGCACATTTCGTGTTCGTGTCAGTATGCTACATCGCGACGCCCGGAAAGCGCGACCATTCTCACTCCCGCCAATAATGGTCATGAACTGATCTATTATATGTTTCTCGAATTACCACTAATTTCCACGATCGTGGAAATTAGTGGTATAATGATTTTGTGAAGAAAAAACAGGAAAAACAATCTTTAAAAAGAATACCGATAGAAAAAATGGTTCTTGGTGTTGTTGGTGCTGTGGGGGTCATCGCGCTCGTCCTCGTCGCCCCCGGTATTGGTCCGATGTTTCGCTTGTTCGGTGTTCAAAAAAAGAAATACCCAAGCCGATATATTAACAGCGCTATTGGTAGACTTAAGGAGAAAGGATATATTGTTTTCGAAAAAAAAGGAGGTAAAAAATTCATTCGTCTGACTAAAAAAGGGGAAGTTGAATTTATAAAATATCACCAAGGAAAAGTGTTGCCATCGCCGCCAAAAAAATGGGATAAGCGATGGCGTATTATTATTTTTGATATCCCCGAGAAAAAACGTTCACTTCGAGACAAGGTGCGTGAAAATATCGCCGCATTTGGATTTGTCCGCCTACAGAACAGCGTTTGGGTATATCCGTATGATTGTGAAGAATTGATCATCATGCTTAAAGCTGAATACAAGATTGGAAAAGATTTACTCTATATCGTCGCGGAAAAAATTGAATACGACCAAATGCTCAAAAAACAATTTCAACAACGATCTTAGTTTTACACTTTTTAGCACTTACCACTAATTTCCACGATCGTGGAAATTAGTGGTAAGTGATTTTGCATAAAATACACCATGGCAGCCATCTTTTACAAACAAAGCCGGTTAAGTAAAGTCAGCTTTAGAGTTTGACCTCGTTCTCAAGAGCGCCTTCGCTCAAAATAGTGAACGTAGCCGTAAACGGATTCCCATTTTCGTCAATAATAACCTCATCGGCAAGAGTGTATTCTCCATCGCCATCGTCGAGATAGAGAGCCGCCGTCAGAGTGTCACCTTCAATAACCTCTTGGCCGATATTAATGAGGATGTTTTCTTGCGTCCCCGCGAAGAATAGATCAGAGACGCCGATCACCTCACCGGTTGTCGTGCCGGTTACGCCTTCAGACGTTTTTTTGACAACAATAAAGCCACTCCCTGGCAACATCGCGCGGCCGATGAAGATTTGCGCGCCGCCCGCCTGATCAGGCACCACGAGCGGGGTACTGCTTGCCTCTCCGCCTATCGGCGACTCCGGCGATACGGGAGCAATAATTTTCTCCTTGAACAAACTGTTAACGCCAAAGAAGCCGATGATGACGAGAACGATAACGACGACAAAAACCGTTATTCTTTTGTCCATAATTAAGATGCGATTATCTGATAATTCCTTTCGCAAATGGATGAAAAACGTACTTACAGCGTATCACGATGAACGATCAAGCGCAAGGCGAGCAAGAGCAATCGCCCCTTCTTTCGAGCGAGCAGATACCATCCACTGTTTAGCATGACAAAAAATAGCATCGGGAACGCCGGTTATCGCGACAAGTTCCTCATCGGACTTAGCGGCCCATGATGCGGGGAGGTCTTTGCGATTCGTAAATGAACGAAAATCATCGCGCACCGCATTGACTGACCACCCGCTGTTGCCGCGGCGCGGCGACACGACATAGAGCGGTTCCGGATAATTTCCTAAAACTTCTTCCCACGGGTACCGATCGAGAAGAACAATAATGCGCTTATCGGAAGTAGCGGCATAAGCTTCTTCCACTTTCCGTCGTCCCTCAATCGCGTCGCTCGCCATCCGAATTTCCCGATGAAGCACCAATCGCGCGATATCGACGACCTCGAGAAACGCTTGGTCGACCGAACGGTCTTTTTCCTTCCATGTAGGACGGAATGCAAACACAACATCGCGAAAGAGGTACGGATAAGCATGATTGAAAACAGGCTTCCAGATATCGATCCCATTGTCCATCGCGTCAATGGATTCTACAATCCGTTTCTCGATATCGTCTGCCACCTCTCTCGATCCACAAAGCCGCGTGCCATACTTCTTCCATACAAGCCCGAACGATGAATATGGAATGCCGTCCATGTGCTCCCCTGCTCCGCCTTCTTGATGATGATCAAACCGTTCACATTCAGAGTCATAGACACCGCCAACGTCAACAACATGGTCCCCCGCGTTGATCGTATGAGCGTCGCGCGTGCGGATGATCGTATACGGCGATTCACCAAGCATAAGTCCGATAGCGGCAACAGCGAACACGTCGTCGATATGGAAATTGCCGTCGTGTGTGATAATCGTTTTCATAAGGATATTATTCGTGATGTTTATCGTGCCCGCCGACAAACAAATTATTCCCCATGTAGCTAAACACCGAAACAAGCAACGATCCGATAATGGCGGTACTGAAACTCCCCACCGAAAATCCTTGTACAAATGTCGAGAGCAACCAGAAAAGGAACCCCGTTGATGACAAAAATGAAAAGACCCAGCGTCACAAGGTTGATCGGAAGCGTCAACACAACAAGAATCGGCCACACAACAGTATTCACTATCCCCAAGAGAAACGCGACAATAAGAGCGATGTAAAATGAATCAACATCGATTCCGGGCACGAGATACGCCGCTCCAAGAACAGAGAGCGCAGTGATAAACCATTTTATGATGATAATCATGGAAGGTACGGAACAACACAATACGCGCAAAGAGCAAAACGTCTGGATCTTGAAGTAAGAGATTCGCGCTATAATCAACGATTGATAACGTTTTGCGGCGTTCCTCCCGCAAATGCTTTGACGTTCTCGGTCGTGACGGAGAGTATCCGCTCAATCGCTTCCTTTGTGTTGAACGCGTTATGAGGAGTAATAAGAACGCGCGGATGGTCGATGAGATATTGATTTGAGAGAACCATCGCGAGGCTTTCCGGATTTGGGTGCTCTTGCGTTAGCAGGACAACATCATCTTTCATATAGCCCTCCTCTTCAAGAACATCAAGTCCGGCGCCGGCAAGAATACCGCTCTCGAGCGCCGTGATCATCGCCCGCGTTTCCACGAGACCGCCTCGCGCTGTATTGATGAGGTACGCCCCTTTTTTTATTTTCCCCACATTGTCCATGTTTATCATGTGATGCGTATGTTCATTGTACGGCGCGTGCAAGCTGATCACATCGGAAGAAGCAATAAGTTCGTCAAACTCAGCATAACGAAAACCCATGCGAGCGGCGAGCTCTTCATTCCGATGCACATCAAACGCAACAACCTCCATTTCAAATCCTTTTGCTATGCGAATCGTATGAACCCCGATATGCCCCGTTCCGACGACACCCATCGTTTTGCCTTGCAAATCAAACCCACGCAACCCTTCCGGCGAAAATGTTCCTTCTTTCAAAACGCGGTCGTAGGATTCGTATATTCTTCGCGACAAAGCAAGGAGCAGAGCAAACGCCTGTTCAGCAACCGTGTTTTCTCCATACGTCGGGACATTTGACACCACGATACCGTGCGCCGCCGTTTCGATAAGATCAATATGATCGAAACCGGTTGAGCGCGTCGCGATAAGTTTTACCTTCGGAAAACGATCAAGCTCCTCCTTGCCAATGTGCGAATCCACAAAGACGGAAAGTACCTCCGCTTCGTCGTTTCGCATATCAGCGTTATCTTGCACCGTCCCTTCAAAAAACAAAAATTCCGCGGCGGGAAGTTTCTCTTTCAAAAAATCACGCTCCCACGATTCATTATGGAAAGAAAGTATCTTCATAGTTTACTAATGATAATTATTGATTATATATCAATGAATAATGCCATGTTCATTTTCTATTGCAAGCAGTCGTTCATATTTTACGACACGTTCGGGCTGTGTTGGGGCACCCGCCTTGATTCCGAACGCACCAAGCCCGACGGCAAGATCGGCAATAAAGGGGTCCATTGTCTCCCCCGAACGATGCGATACGATGATCTGCCAACCAGCGTTCTTTGCGATACTGACCGCGTCATAAACTTCAAGAAGCGTTCCAATCTGATTCGGCTTTATGATGACAGCGTTTGCCGCGCGCCGTTCCGCCATCTCGGCGACAATACCCGGATTGGTCACGGTCAGATCATCACCGACAACAAGCACCGCATCGCCAACGTCGGCGTAGAACGCCTCAAACGCCTTCGTGTCCGTTTCTTCAAACGGATCTTCGATACTCCTCAAGTTGAATTTTTCAATGAGTTCCTTATACGCGAGCGAAAGAGACATTGCGGAATACCGCGACCCGAGCAGTTCGTACGCGCCGCCACGATGCAGTTCCGTTGCCGCGGCATCGATGGCGATAAACGCCCCTCCGCCGGCTTGCGCTATCGAGTCAGTAAGTATATCAAACGGCTCATCAAGCGTATCAAGACGCAGTGAATAACCGCCTTCATCTCCCATAGTAACCGCGCCATCTTTCTTTTTGAGCTCTTTGCCGACATTGTCCATGATCGCGCGCGCGCGGGCATACGCCTTAGATATCGTCTCGTCATTCGGCACAACGATGTACTCCTGAAACGGCAATCGAAAGTCAGCGTGCGCGCCGCCATTAATAACGTTCATATAGAGTTTCGGCAATGACGGAGTGGTCTTTGCCGTGTCGGCGATATATTTCCAGAGAAAAATCCCATCCGCCGCCGCTATCAATTTCGCTGTCGCGATACTGACACCAAGCACCGCATTTGCGCCAAGCACGCTTTTATTGTCGGTACCGTCAAGATCGATCAAGAGACGGTCAATTGCCAGAGAATCCGCTTTTTTACCAATAATCTTCGGAGCAATAACGTCATTGACGGCTACAACCGCGTCGGCAACACCAATACCATCTTTATCCCGTTTTTCGAGCGCCTCTTTCGAGCCGGTACTTTTCCCTGACGGAACAGCCGCGCTCACGGTATGCCCCGCGCACGCAAGCGACACCTCAACGGTCGGCTTCCCGCGGGAATCACGGATCGCCCGCGCCTCGCATCTTGTGATCGTTATGCTCATGATCGATCCTATGCTCGACTTCCTCCGGCATTTCCTTCTTCTTTGGCAACCTCAAATGTCATCGCAACGATGGAATCGGGATTCAGCGAAACCGAGTCAATGTTTTGACTTATCAAGAATCTCAAGAAATCGGGATAGTCGGAAGGCGCCTGTCCGCAGAATCCAATATATTTGCCGCGTTCTTTGCACGCGATGATCGCCTGTGCCACAAGCGACCGCACGGCGGGATCGTTTTCATTTGAGATCGGAGCGACCAAAGCCGAGTCTCGATCAAGCCCAAGGGTAAGTTGCGCAAGATCGTTTGATCCGATCGAGAATCCATCGAATATGTCGAGGAAGTCAGACGCGCGTATCACATTCGTCGGAATCTCGCACATAACATATACCTTGAAACCATCAGCTCCTCTATCAAGACCGAATTCACTCATCACCGACAACACCTTTTGTCCTTCTTCGGGTGTCCTGCAAAACGGGATGAGCGCGTTAAGATTTTTCAAGCCAAACCGTTCTCGCACTCGCTTAACAGCGGCGCACTCAAGCGCGAACGCGGGCTTGAAATTCGGATGCGCGTAGCGGGATGCCCCCCTCCATCCAAGCATGGGATTCTCTTCTTGCGGTTCATAGAGGTCTCCACCGATGAGCGCGCGATATTCGTTGGTCTTAAAATCAGAGAAGCGGACAATGACTTGATGCGGCCAAAACGCGGCGGCGATCTGCGCGATTCCCTCGGCGAGTTTTTCCACAAAAAATTCTTTTTTATCAGAATATCCGATGGTAAGATTTTCAATCTTGCGCTTAAGTGCTTTGTCTTTAATGGTGCTAAAATTAATGAGCGCGAGCGGGTGGATCCTGATCTGAGAAGCAATGATGAATTCTTCACGCGCGAGACCGACACCTTTGTGAGGAAGGAACGAATGAACAAACGCCCCTTCAGGACTCCCTACGTTAAGCGCGAGCGTTGTTCTTACCTTCGGTATCTCGGAGAGATTGTGTGATCGTCTTTCAAAACGCAGTTTTCCCCGATACACCTTGCCAACTGATCCGGAAGAACAATCAACCGTGATCATGTCGCCCGTCTTGATATGCGAAAGCGCGTCACCAACACCAATGACCGCCGGAATGCCGAGTTCGCGAGAAACGATCGCCGCGTGCGACGTGCGCCCGCCCTTTTCCGTAATGATCGCCGCCGATTTTTTCATAACCGGCTCCCAATCAGGATCGGTGATCTCCGTAATCAGAATCTCTCCGTTTTTAAACTCGCTCAATTTTTTCGTCGAAAGAATGACCCGCGCGCGACCTGATACGATCGCGGTTCCCACGGAGATTCCCTCGATGATCTTTTCTCCTTCTTCTTTCAGACGGTATTCGACGATCTCAAATCCTTTCTTTTCCGACTGAACGGTTTCCGGACGCGCCTGAACAATGAAAAGGTCGCCGGAAACTCCGTCTTTCGCCCATTCCATGTCCATCGGAGACTCATGGCCGGGGCCGGCACGTTTGGTATAGTGCCGTTCGATCAGAATGCCCCACCGCGCAAGCGTAAGTGCTTCTTCGTCGGTAATGCTTTGCATATTTCGCTCGGCTGTCGTGGTGTCAACCTCTTTGACCGGAGATATTTTTAAGTCTTGGTATATCATCTTTCGCCTCTTTGCGCCGATGCTCTTTTTTATGATGGAAGGGAACCCTTCATTGAGAGCCGGCTTGAAAACGATGAACTCGTCAGGAGTCACTTTTCCTTGGACCACCATTTCACCGAGCCCCCATGAACTGCTGATCTCGATCACATTCCGAAATCCCGTTTCGGTATCGAGCGTAAACATAACACCAGAGGCGCCCTTGTCGGAGCGCACCATTTTTTGAACTCCAACGGAAAGCGCCACGTCAAAATGATCGAATCCCTTATCAACGCGATATGATATCGCGCGGTCGGTAAAAAGCGATGCCATCGCGGCACGGATCGCATCAAGCACCGCTTGCTCGCCGGTAATGTTCAGGAAGGTTTCATGTTCGCCGGCAAACGATGCTCCGGGTAAATCTTCGGCGGTTGCCGACGAACGCACCGCCACATCGGCGCCTTTCATGCGGTAAGCACTCGATAAATCACGATACGCCAGCCGTATCTCCTCTTCCATATCTTTCGGAATGTTCACTTCCAAAAACGCGGCGCGTATTACTTTGCCTTTTTTCTGAAGCGCTTTAATATTGTTCGTATCGAGGCCCGCAAGCTCTTTGTGAATAATAACCGCGAGTTTTGATTCATTGATGAACCTCCGATACGCATGCGCGGTCACTACGAACGCGTTCGGGATGCGTATGCCCTGCGAGATGAGCGTATTGTACATCTCTCCGAGTGACGCGTTTTTCCCGCCGACCATCGAAACGTCATTGTTTGATATCTGGTCAAGCCAGAGGATCGTCTTGTGCGTTTTATCTTCCTGCATAGTATATGAATGCTATTACATTTTAATGCCAATAAATTAATTACTTAACACGAAATACAAATCTGACACATTCGAACCCATGCGACCGGTTTTTATGTGCCCGCCGACTTTTTTAAAAAAATCATACGAGTTGTGCGCATCCAAATATTCGTTCACGTCAACGCTAAGTCTTTTTGCTTCTTCAAACAAAACCGAATCGCAGATCGCGCCGGCAACGTCAGTATTATCCCACCCGTCCGAAGCGGCGGCAACAAACACAAGATCGGGCGGTATTGTCGCCAACACACCAAGCGATGCCTCTTGATTTCTCCCGCCCTGTGCATTTTTATTTTTTTCTTCACTTTTCTCTTCAATCTTTTCTCCGACATTTCCGCCTATACTATCCTCATCCTTTTCGTCCGGCTTTTCATTGCTCTTCTCTTTTATCTTTTTTTCAAAAGTAACAATCGTCTCGCCGCCATAAAGCATGCATGTTTTTCTCTTCCCTTTCATTTTAGCGACAAGCTTCACTCCAATCTCACGAGCCTCTCCTTCAAGACTGTCACTGGCAATAGTCGCCATGTAACCGAGTTCGCGCGCCTTCGCTTGCATCGCAACAAGCGCGTTTAAATTGGTGAGAATGAGCATATTTTCCACATTTTCAAAATATTTTCTTTCTTTTGGCGTTTCAAGGATCTCGCAGTCCGGCGCCGCGCATGCTTTGAGCACATCATATTTCGCGAGTATATTTTCCGCGTCCTCCTTGGTAGTCTCATCCATCACCGTCGGACCGGACGCGATCATCCCGATATCGTTGCCGGGAACATCGGAAAAAATGAACGCGATCATCGGCGACGGGTATACGAGTTTCGCGAACTGTCCCCCCTGTATTTCCGAGAGATGCTTGCGTACGGTATTGAGTTCCGCAATGGTCGCCCCTCTCCTCATCAATTCCTCCGTAAAACGCGACAATGTTTCGCAATTGAGTTCGTGAGGAAGGCACAGGAGCGATGAACCGCCGCCCGAAATGACCACCATGATAAGATCTTCTTCGGTCGTACCCTTGAGCAGATCAACAATCGAGCGAGTTACCGCAACATTTTCTTCTGACGGAAGCGGATGAGTGCCAACATGGGAACGAAGTTTCTTCAATACTCCTCCCTTCACATCAATAATGATCCCGTCCGTTATTTTGTCCCCAAGCATTTTTTCGAAAACCGCACCGGCATCAAACGCGCATTTGCCGATGCCGATAAAGAACACCCGCTTATAATCGGACAGATTGATGTCGGCCGCCTTGTTCTTCACGCGCATAATGTTACCATCGATTGAAACATGTTCGTTGATCACCCGCTCGGTAACAATCGCTTGATACCCCGCCTCAAGTATCGTAAGCGCGTCACGGCGCAGATCGGTGAGGACAAGCTCATCGATGTTTTTTATAATCGGCATCTCGTTCGTTTCCATCAGGAATATTTTACCACATACTCGCGCTCGTCACGCACACGTTATGCACACAAGCGACAAAAAATTTTAACGAAGAAAAAAGCTTTAGACTTTAATTTTGATAATTAGACAAATATGGTGTGTAAATATGGTGACTGTCCCCTTATCTTTTACCTCGTCCGTGTTAATTGTTGTGTTCCCCGTACTTCTCTACTTTGCAGAAGCACCACGCCCTGCGTGGTGACGCGTAGCGTGCAATGGACATGAGTATGTTTTGTTTTGGAAAATCAGACAAAACAGCGTTTGCGCCACCAACTGACCCCTTCCATTTTCCATCGTTTACCGGCACACGGAGAAATCCACGCGTTTGCAAAATGTTGCAGTGACTTGAACAATTTTTCAAATAGTCTATTATGGCTCGAGAATCCTAGAAAGAGGTGGATTATGCCAGCTATTTGTCCGAAGTGCGGTAACCCCGGGTGCTGTTTTCATGATGGTGATGTTGGGGCGGGAAACGCCTATTACGACCAGTATCGGTTTGAATGCCGTAATTTGGAGTGCGGCTTCACAGACTGCCAAACAATTTACGGTGGCGACACGAGCTGGGATAATTGGTTCACGAACTGTCCCTATTGCGAATCGAGTGGAAATATGCGTTGACTCCAGCCCCCAAAACATCGGGGGTTTTTATTTTTCTATACTACAGTCAAATATGGTAGTAGGTGCATGAGAAAATAGAAAATAGAAAAAATAGGGATACACACAATAAAATCCCAGAAAACGTGGCATAATTTTTTTCATGCCACGTCCCTAAATTCCACCCTGAATTAGGACACTCTCACTTTTAATATTTGTAATAATACCTTCCACAAACACAAGCCGTCGTTTCGAAAAACTCTAAAAGTTTTCAATGCCGTTCACATGGGTTTCCGCCTTTTACTTTACACTCGGTGTCCAATAAAAAGGATGGGAGAGGCAAAAAATTACACGTGATGATTTAGTCATAGCATACGCGACTGAACCACGCGTTCATTCCTCCAATACCCTCTCGCATCGCACTCTCTCGACAATACGACCATTTTTGTAACAGTTGTTTTTGTCTTTGGCGTAACCTTCGCCCACAACGACAAAGCTAGCAAGGTCGGCGTCGTCAATCGCCTGACCCCAATAATACGCATTGTTTTTGTCTTTGGCATAACCTTCGCCCACAGCGACAAAGCTGGCGGGATCGGCGCCGGTAATCGTCTGATGCTCAAAATACACATTTTTTGTGTCTTTAGCGTAACCTTCGCCCACGACGACAAAGCTTGCAGGATCGGCGCCGGTAATCGCAGAAGCTAGATAATACGCA
>PFQT01000033.1 GCA_002788135.1 Candidatus Yonathbacteria bacterium CG_4_8_14_3_um_filter_46_25 | reverse complement strand
CATATGATGTTTTTAAGCTTTCGCCTTTTAAATTAAGATGATTACCCTTTGTCACCTCAATTCTACCTTAAGTGTCACCTCATATGGTTAACTGTGCAGCGGGTTGGGGTTTGGCTGGCCCTGTGCTAGAATGGTTCCTTGACATATTGTTTACAATAGCTATGAAAATATTCAAAAAATTACTTCCGGATGATTCCCGGAAGATCATCAAGAAAATAGAGCCGCTTGTCCGAAAAATCAACGATCTTGAGGCATCGACACGCATGTTGGACAATACGGCGCTTGCCGCTAAGACGAGGGAGTTCAAGGAGCGTCTTGCCGCGGGCAAGGAGACACTCGATGATCTTCTTCCGGAGGCGTTTGCGGTGGTTCGCGAGGCGGCATCGCGCACGCTTGGCCAGCGGCATTATGATGTCCAACTTTTGGGAGGCATTGTGCTGCATCAAGGGAACGTTGCGGAAATGATGACTGGCGAAGGAAAGACGCTTGTCGCCACACTCCCTGTGTACATAAACGCGCTTACCGGAAAAGGAGTGCACGTGGTAACGGTTAACGATTATCTTTCACGCCGTGACGCGGTATGGATGGGGCAAGTGTATTCGTTTCTCGGTCTTTCGATTTCGGTGATCAACCACGACTCGTCCTTTCTCTATGATCCCGCGCACCAAGAGCTTGATGCCGGGCGTGATGCGCTTGGCGGGTACCATGTTGTGCACGAGTTTTTGCGTCCATGCACGCGCAAAGAAGCATACGCGGCCGACATCACCTACGGCACTAACAATGAATTCGGGTTTGATTACTTGCGCGACAACATAGCGTATCGTACGGAGCATGTTGTGCAACGAGAACATCATTTCGCGATCGTCGATGAGATTGATTCGATCTTGATCGATGAATCGCGAACACCGCTTATTATATCCGCTCCAACGAAAGAATCGGAAAGCTTGTATAAAACATTTGCCGAGATCGCATCTTGGATGAACGTCGAAGAAGATTTCACGATCGATGAAAAAATGCGTGCGATCTCTATGACCGATGACGGAATTACGAAAGCGGAACAAGCACTTGGCGTGGAGAATATTTATACTGACAAGGGGATCAAATATGTGCATCATCTTGAAACGGCGATCCGAGCAAAGGCGCTTTTTCATAAAGATAAGAGTTATGTGGTGAAGGACGGCGAGATCGTCATCGTTGATGAATTTACCGGTCGTCTTCAACCCGGTAGGAGATGGTCGGAAGGGCTCCATCAGGCGATCGAGGCGAAAGAAGGAGTGGTGATTCAGCAGGAGTCACGAACATTTGCATCGGTCACATTCCAGAATTATTTCAGAATGTACGAAAAACTCGCGGGCATGACCGGCACCGCAAAAACCTCATCGGAGGAATTCTTTAAGGTTTACAGCCTTGAGGTTGTCTCAATCCCGACGCACAAAAGCGCCGCGCGGATCGATCGTCACGATCTCATCTTTCAAACCGAAGCGGGGAAGTTCAAGGCGGTCACGAGGAAGATAAAAGAACTCAATGAAAATGGTCAGCCGGTGCTTGTCGGCACGGTCTCAATTGAACACAATGAATTGCTCTCGGCGTATTTGCGCAAAGAAGGCGTTGCGCACGAAATACTCAATGCGAAGAATCACGAACGAGAAGGAGAGATTATCGCGCAGGCGGGAAAGAAAGGGCGCGTGACGATCGCGACGAACATGGCGGGACGCGGCGTCGACATAAAATTGGGAGGCAATCCGTCAACGCAAGAAGAATATGAAGAGGTGAAAAATCTTGGCGGACTTTTCGTTGTCGGCACGGAGCGGCACGAAGCGCGTCGTATCGACAATCAGCTTCGCGGACGTTCCGGACGGCAAGGCGACCCCGGCGAGACGCAATTTTTCGTTTCTTTCGAGGACGATCTGATGCGCGTGTTCGCCACCGACACGATCAAGAAAATGATGGGAAAATTCGGCATTCCCGAGGACGAGCCGGTTGAAAACCGCATGATTACTAAATCGCTCGAGTCGGCGCAAACCAAGATTGAAGGGTTTCATTTCGACGCGCGGAAACATGTTCTTGAATACGACGATGTGATGAACCGCCAGCGCAAGAGCGTGTACGGAATGCGCCGGAAGATACTCCTCGGAGGGCGCGAAGACATCCGCGAGTTTCTCGTAAGCGAGCTTGGTGACGATGATAGTGACGCGAATATTCAAAAAAAAGTAGAGGCAATGGGGGAGGATGCCTTCTATACAACCGCTCGCGTGGTTATTCTGCAGACGATTGATATGTTGTGGATGGAGCATCTTGAGGCGATGGATTATATGCGCAGTAGCGTGAATTTGCGCGCGTACGGCCAGCGCGACCCGCTTGTGGAATATAAGAACGAAGGAACGCGCATGTTCAAAGAGATGCAGAACGCGCTTCGGCACAATGTTGGATTGGTGCTTGAAAATATCGAGCAAACAGCGCAGAAGAGTGGAGGAGAAGAAGCGCGTACGGACGTGCGTACAAGCGAGACGGGCGTACATGCGCCGCCGCAGACCGTTCATGGGTCAAAAAAAATGAAAGTCGGCCGCAACGACCCATGTCCGTGCGGGAGCGGAAAGAAATATAAAAAGTGTCATGGGGCGTAAGAGATAATTTTATGATAAACAGAGTGTTTATAAAATTGATACATCCATTTCTTAAAACCTACTGGTTTATCTTTAGACCAAGAACTCGTGGGGTGAAATGCGTGATCCAAAATGGAGGTAAAATTCTACTGATTCGAAATTCTTATGGCAATAAATTGTGGACATTTCCTGGTGGAGGGGTAGACGAAGAAGAAACGATGGAGCAAGCAGTTGAAAGAGAGGTGATGGAGGAGGTAGGGATTAAGATCAATGAGTTAAAGAGAATTGGAGAGTTTGCAACGACAGCAGAATATAAGATTGATACCGTGACAGTATTTGTCGCAAAGAGTACGCATGATCAATTCAAGATTGATGAGAAAGAGATTTTGGAGGCAGGATGGTTTTTCCCTGAAAATCTGCCAACTATTTCGGAGCATGCAAAGAAAATAATTTCCATGTGGGCTAGTCAAGGTTATGGATTATAGGGACAGTCACCATATACTGTCATTACCTAAAAACTTCCATTACTAGCGGTTTGCTAGTCTAGAGCCTGCCAACGCGCGGTACCGCCAAACGGAGAAGGGATATGTTTCTCGAAATCCCATGAGAAAGCCCAACTTTATTGGACACTCGGTGTCCAATAAAGTTGGGCAAGTGAGCGATGGAATCGAGCTTGACGAATTATACTTAGGCGGGCCGAGGAAAAAACTTCATGCGAATGATCGAAGAAAAAGAAACATCCGGAAGATAAAAGAAAGC
>PFQT01000005.1:12854-13898 GCA_002788135.1 Candidatus Yonathbacteria bacterium CG_4_8_14_3_um_filter_46_25 | reverse complement strand
AAATCATAGTCCAATCCATTCCTCAATCCCGCGGCATCAAGTGCGTGCCATCTTTCTTCTTTCGGGTCGTATTTTTGTGGTGGACGAATGAAGTGTTCTTGTGATTTTGCGTAGAAATAAATTGAATCAACTGCCTCGTTCAATCTTTTTACAAGCTCTCTTTCTTGAATGTTTTTCTTAATTCGTTTTACTAAGATTTCATTTCTAAAGTTATCTTTTCCAAAAACTTCGTCCATGAGAATCTTCACATAATGTCCAACATGCCAATCAATATGAACATATATCGCTCCCTTATCTGATAAAAGTTCTCGCATTAAAACAAGTCTTGGATACAGGTATTGAAGATAAGCAAGAGTGCCTTTTGTTTCTTTACCATTAAGCTCTCCTGCCCAAGTATCAGCATACGCAAATTGTTCTAACACTGTCGGCTTTTGGTCTAATGTCGCACCAGGTATTTCAACCTTCGTGCGGTAGTCTGCTTTGCTATCAAAAGGAGGGTCAATGTAAATCAAATCAATTTTTCCTCGCATAGACGGCATTCCTGTATCAGGGTCGCCAGCGAGCAGGGCTTGCATAAGCAAAAGATTGTCGCCGTACACCAAACGATTTTTCCATGAATCATCTGCAAGACTTTCTGTTTTTACATTGAGCTGTCCCGATTTTTGCAGTTGCGTAAATAAATCGTGATAGTTTGATTCGCGTGAGGGAATAACAAGCTCATTTGTTTGCAAAATAAGCCGAGTAGAATCGGACAATGATTCAAGTATTTTATTTGCCTCCTTGCGACCCTCGGAAACAACTTTTGGAAGTAAATCTATAATGCTCATGATTTTATTTGCTCTAAAAATTCGATAACCGACTTTTTCTCAATTCGGTATCTCTTAAACTTTGGGCTAGTACTTATGTCTATTGCGCGTAGTTTGCCTTGCTCAATCAACTTCTTAACTGTGAGCGTTGAGCGGACAGGAAACCACGGCTCGTCTACAAGCTCTTGGGTCGTGTAATAGTCCTTTGTAATTTTGTTCTTATCTATTTCCATGTTTC
>PFQT01000005.1:542-12765 GCA_002788135.1 Candidatus Yonathbacteria bacterium CG_4_8_14_3_um_filter_46_25 | reverse complement strand
CAAAAAATATTATGGCTAAACGTGTATTCATAAGTTTTGCGGCCGAAGATAGCACCTATAGAGATATGCTTCGCGGACAAGCAAGAAACGAAAACTCTCCTTTTGAATTTGTGGACATGTCAGTAAAGGAGCCGTGGGACAACGACTGGAAAGAAAAGTGCCGAACAAAAATAAAAGGATGTGATGGCATGATTGCTCTCGTTAGCAGGAAAACAAATTCCGCTAGTGGTGCTCGCTTTGAGATGCGGTGTGCAAACGAAGAAGGCGTGCGACTTCGTGGTATGTATATTGATTACGATGATAAGGACAATGTAACTATCCCGTCTGAGTTGGAGGGCAAAAGGGTCATGAGATGGACATGGGATAACATCAAATCGTTTATAGACTCTCTCTAATGCCATGGAGGAAAAAGACATAACAAAAAAATTATTCAGCGACAGCTCCGAAGATGATACCTATACGGAACATCTACTGGAACAGTATAAGCTCTATATAAATTCGCATGAAAAAGTAAGTGACCGCAGACAGAAAACCAACGAGTTTTTTCTTGGATTAAATACGGCTCTCTTGGCGGCTCTCGGCTTTATCGTTGGAAAGTTCGGCGATTCATCTGTAGTGCTTGTATTGTTTGCACTCATCGCTGGCATGATTATTTGTTATTTCTGGTATCGAATTATTTACTCATACAAGGGATTGAATACAGGTAAATTCACAGTGATACATGCAATTGAAAGTAGGTTACCCTTGTCTTTGTACGATACTGAATGGGATGTTTTAGGCCGTGGTGAGGATAAAGAAAAATACTGGCCTTTTTCGCATATTGAAATAAAAATTCCTTGGGTTTTTATAATTTTATACATCGTTATTTTTATAGCGTTACTACCTTGGGAAAACATAAAAGAATATTTGTCATTCATTTTTAACTAACATGTCTAACCCATTCACAATTCGCATATATGTTCCCGAGGGCGACCCAGAGGGTATTCGTATTATCGACCGCCTAAGCTCTACTGGTATTTTCTTTGCTTTTCCTCGTACAAAGTGGAACAACTTAAAAACACGCAAAGAGCTTACAAACGCAGGTATCTATATTCTCAGTGGTTACGCAAGCTCCGATGATGACCTGCCAACAATTTATGTTGGTCAAGCGGATAATGTACGCAATCGCATGGAACAACACGACAAGAATAAAGACTTTTGGGACAAAGCGATTGTCTTCGTTTCGGCAAACAAACTCAATTCTGCTCATGCTAAATGGCTTGAATATGCGTTAGTAAAACGCGCACAAGAAGTGAATCAAAGTATTCTCGAAAATGGGAATAGTCCACAAGAACCAACAATTTCTGAATCTGAGCGAGCAGACATGCAAGTCTTCCTTAATGAGATTTATCAAACATTACCGCTCGCGGGATTGCGGGCATTTGAAATGCCGAAGACCATAGCTCGCCCTGAAACAAAACAGGTGTCTAAAGATGATAAAGACACCATTATTGTACCTGCTCAAAAGGATGGTTTTGATAGAGTATTTGTCGGACAAAATGCATGGTGGGCTATCCGTATATCGGGAGGGATGTTAGAGAAAATTAAATACATTGCCGCTTATCAAACGGCTCCAATTTCGGCAGTAACCCATATAGCATCAGTGGAGAGAATCGAGCCTTATGGAGAAGAAGGAAAATATAAGTTGATATTTTCAGAACCAGCGAAGGAATTGGAGAACCCTATTCCTGTCGCCGATGCACCTCGCGGAATGATGCAAAGTATCCGCTATACCAATCACGACAAATTCAAGACAGCAAAAAAGGTTGCCGAGTTGTTTGAATAATCATATGAATACATGGGGCCATCACTTATATTCGATAAATCTTTTCTTGAGAGTCTAAATCCTGATGAAGCAGTATGGCTTGACCAGTTTTTCCTTTCAAACATAACGCCTCTCTTTTTTGTTGAAACTCTTGCCGACTTACACAAAAGCACAAGGACTGGCCGTACCCCTGAAGATATTGTGGGTAGTCTTGCATACAGAACCCCAGATTTACACGCAAAAGCAAATGTTCATCATCGGACTTTACTTGAAGGTGAATTGTCAGGAGCAGAAAAAATGGAAATGGACGGTAGACCAGTTATCGGAGGTGGTAGGTATGTTGAATTAGGCGGACGAACTGGTGCTTATTTCGAAGAATCACAAGAGGAGCAGGCTATGAAAAGGTGGCAGGAGCATAAGTTTTTGGAATTGGAACGCTCCTATGCTAAACAGTGGCGTGATGGTTTGAGTAATGTAGACTTGGAAGAAATATACTCTTATTACCAAAAAGCATTTGCGGGACATCCAAAACCAAAAACACTGAAAGAAGTGAGGGAAATGGCTGACAAATATATTGATAATCCTGACCAAGAAACAATTTTAAGGACAGGGCTGGCTTCCATTGGAGTAACACCAAAATTTCAAGAGGAAATTGTGAGCCGATGGAGAAAAGAGGGACAACCACAGATAAGACAATTCGCACCCTACTTCTCACATGTTCTTTGTATTGATTTGGTTTTCATGTTTGGAATAGGCGCTGACCTTATTGGAAGAGGTAGGTCGAGCCATAAAATCGATATCGCTTATTTATATTATCTTCCATTTTGTAAAATCTTTGTTTCAAACGACAAATTACACAAAGTGTTGGCTCCCTTATTTTTGGATTCCAATCAAAGTTTTGTCTCAGGTGAGGAATTGAAAGAAGACCTAAAGAAACTTGATACGCATTATGATGCATTACCTGCGGACACCAAAGCCAGAGGTGTGTATGTTTTTGCACATTCACCACCGCATGACGCATCATTTTTAGTTACTCGTCTTTGGGATAAGTATATGCCTCCAAAATGGAAAGAGAGGAGTAATCCAGAACCAAAACCAAATAGTCCAATCGGTAAAGAGTTCTACGATAATATTAGAGAGTTGGAACAAAAAGCCAAAACCGAAGGAACGCGACAGCCTACAAAGCCAGGTGAATCTGACCAAATGATAGTGAAGCGAATGGTTAGCGGGAAAAGAGGCAAATGGACAAGATTTCCTCCAGAAGTAATGAGGAGGCGAAAAAATAAAAATGGCGAGTGGGAAGATATTCCAGGTAATGAGTAGCAATTATAATTCCGTTACGCTTATGTTAAATCCAGAAAAACTGACGAGAATCGTATATTGTGAGATAATGAATATATGAAAAAGTTCGCATTATTCTCCATCATTGCTACCGTCTTTCTTTTCGGTGGTTTGGTCATAAGCCACGAAGCATTGGCTCAAACTGACGACCACACGGCTCGCGAAGAAGCGGAGGGCGAGATTGTCTGGCAACGGCTTCAGTCAAAAGAAGTTGAATGTTCAGACTTGTCTGATGATGACTTTGGTGTTCTCGGGGAGTACTTCATGGGTCAAATGCTTGGCGATTCGCATGCGGCAATGAATGAAATGATGATACGAATGCATGGAGAGGATGGCGAGGAACAAATTCATGTTGTAATGGGTAAACGGCTTTCTGGCTGTGATGCTTCTGCCTCATTCCCTATGGGAAGTGGTGGTTGGATGCCGATGATGAATATGATGTGGGGAGGATGGTCATCTCCTTTTAGTAGTAATAACACAAATAATATGATGAACTTTGGTTATGGTTTCGGTTTCTTTGGTTGGATTTTTATGATTCTGTTTTGGGCTCTTGTAATAATAGGTATCGTCGCTTTGGTGCGCTGGCTTTCAACTCAGTCAAAGGGCGACACTTCGAGCAAGTCAGCTCTTGATATCCTCAAAGAACGTTATGCTCGTGGAGAGGTAGACAAACAGGAGTTTGAAGAAAAGAAAAAAGAATTAAGTTAATCTGTTTATGAAAATAGGTATCGTATTACAATCAAATAAGCCAGAGCATGTCTGGAACACATTCCGCTTCGGTATTACATCGCTCAAAGCAAATCATGAAGTAAGTATTTTTCTGATGAGTGAAGGAGCAGAACTTGATACCATCCCAGACACTAAAGATTTTGATATTTCTAAAAAAGTTGCTGAATATAAAGAACTTAAAGGTGTGCTGTATGCTTGTGGCTCGTGTTTGGAAATCCGCGGCAAAAAGGAGGCTGGAGTCTGTCCTATCTCCACAATGTCAGACCTACTCAAAATGGTTGAAGAGAGTGATAAAGTCTTGGTGTTCGGATAGAAGTTATAATGTCGTTAGGACTAGGTTTAATTTTTTGAAAAGGTGTAAATTAGGCTATTGATTCTGCTAATTCTGATTGTTGCAAATCTTTTATGAAAGCCAGTTGTGTAGCCACGCTTTGCATGTAATTGTTGTCCGAAAGGAGCTTTATAAAGTTATTTGGAATAGGACCCTGATAAATAAAAAAGTTGTAGCGATAGTTATGACTTTTTATTTACAAAAGTTAGTTGAGGAAATTGAACCAGTAGCGAGCGAGGTGAAACCGAGCGACAGAAATCGCGACCCTCGGGAGCAATTTCTGGTTACTGAGGACGAGACTCTTTGAGCAGAGCGAAAAGAGTACGAGCATTCCCTCTAGCTACCCCAAGTTATAAGAAAGGGGGGGCTTATTGCGTGTAAGAAAAAGTGTAATTCTAACTCTGGTTATATTATGGCGTAGGTGCAATCTGACCCAGTTTTTTTTATTACCTGTTTTTGTGCTACTGATTTTTCATGAAAAAACAATCAAAAAATAAAGCTATCGCAATCTTTGAGGGCAAGCAGATTCGCAGACATTGGGATGAAGAAAAAGAGCTTTGGTATTTTGCCGTGATTGATGTTATCGCGACACTAACAAATAGTAATAATCCTCAGGTTTATTGGCGTGTACTTAAAAAACGCCTAATTGATGAGGGGTCAAATGAAACCGTTACAAAATGTAACGCTTTGAAAATGACGGCTCCTGATGGCAAAATGCGTCTTCTTTATGGAAATAAAGACGGTAAGTATGTGTGGAGAAAATATGAGTTAATTAATCCATTACTGTATGTGTCATTGGTAAATATCGTTACAGAAAAAAGTAATTGGAAAGTTTTGCAAGATCGTTTTAAGGAATTTAAAAAAGACAAAAATATTGAGTGCAAGAGCGATATTTCGAAGCGAGTATTCTCTTCCTTTCAACAGAAATATTTCTTGTTGTTCATTTTTTGCTAAATGCGAGAATTGAGAATTTTTTTAAATTTTGTCATACAGAAATGATACAAGTGTTCGGATTCAAATGAGAAATTGGGGTACCGTTATCATATAACCCCTGCCTTCGAACATTGTTATAAGACCCGACAGCGCTTGACCAAAACCATGAGTAATGAAGCAATTTTTTTATAAATTAGGTATACTTATTGCAATGAAGCGAACAAGTCATATCGTACCGATCGTGCTTTTCGTTATCTATTGTGCGCTTTTTACGATACTTGCGTTCAATCCGATTGATCGTCCAACATGGTGGGTGGAAAACGCGACGGTCTGGATCATCGTCGGGGTTATTGCGGTGCTCTATTGGCGGGGCGTTCAGTTTTCAAACACCGCTTATGTATTCATGGCGATTTTGGTATATCTTCACACGATTGGCGGACATTACACATTCGCGAATGTTCCGTTCGATTTAGTCACGAATTTTTTTGGATTTGAACGAAATCACTATGATCGCGTCGCGCATTTCACCGTGGGGTTTTATGCGTTTCCGATCGCTGAATGGATCCTTGCCAAACGTGTCACTACCAGCCGTTTCGTTCTTTTGACCTACCCGATATGTGTACTTATGGCAATTGCCGCAAGCTATGAACTCATTGAATGGATATACGCCATATCAACCAATCCCGAGGCCGGAGCGGCATATTTGGGAAGCCAAGGAGATATATGGGACGCGCAGAAAGACATGCTTGCCGACACACTCGGCGCGTTCTTTGCCACAATATTCTTTTTCATTCAACGGGAAAAAGACATCAATCGTTTGCGAAAATAAATAATGCTATGTGAAGTACATATGCCCGCGGCGGGTCTGTTTATTCGGCGGCACCTGTCAGTTTGATTGTCGGAGTTATAATTATCATATACACGATGTTTGGCGAACGGAAAATATTTCCTCTCACCTCATTCTTCATGTTTCTTGTTGCCATTTTATTTTTTAGTTGCCTTTCTTTTATTTTCCCCGTTGGTATAATTTCGTAGTATGTGACGGCACGGGGCGTATATAGTGTCCCGTCCGCGCCGTATTATTTTATGGAAGGAGGAGAAAAATCAGGTCAACCGTTGCCGACCGGGCAATCATACATTGTGGAAAAGAAATTTCCGGCAGCTTTTGTCGTTATTGCAGTTGTGCTCATTTTACTGATTGGTAGCGAAGCGTATCTTTTTTGGAGGTAAAGACAAGAGAGACAACAGCGTCTTGAACAACGATTCTCTCCCGGACAACACCATTCCTATGTACGGTTTCTTATCCCACGAGGATTATCTTCTTCATAGAAGTGCAAAACAGGCAACAGTAGATGACTCTTTCGTTGATGAGATTGCGGGCAGTGATCATGAAAAAGCAATAGAGATGAGCAATTATTTCGTTCAAAAAAGTTTTGAATATTTAAATAACGATCCTGAGGCAGTGATAAGGCACTTTAATCAAGCATGGCTTATAGACAGTAATAACCACAGTGTCTATTGGGGGTTTGCGATTTATACTGCTAACCACGAGAATAACGAATCAGCTCTTAAGTACTTCGACATGGCTTTAGAAAAATTTGATCAGAAATATGTTCAAAGCGTAGTTTCCGAAGATAGATTACTGTGCGACGCGGCGATCGGATACGCTTCTGCGTACGAAGATGGCGGCAGAATGAACGATACCTATCTCGACAAAGCAAAAGAACTTGTTTCGGAGATAAATGCTCAAAACGCTCCGCCGCATTGTCTGGCGCTTATCAATGCTTTCTCTCAGCTCTCTGTCCATACGCTGAAAGTTGGGGATACTGTCGGAGATTTTACTGTCGCTTCGATCCGGTTATCTCCGTTTGTGTATGGCGATGGATCGCAGGATTTCACCACTGAGTATTCTGGCGCTACAACGATATCGGGAGAGTACTATTGGAGCGAGATGTTCGACAGAGTGTGCTTTACGCCGCGCAAGGAGGACGCGCCAAAAATTCCGCGGCTCGAAGAAGACACGCGGGATGCCGCTTTTTGTTTTTCAAATACGCCATTTGCGCAAAAAGTTTTTGCGTCCACACTTGTGGCAGGATCGAGTGGGGACGGGGTTAAATATTTAGCAACGGTGACTATTCAAAACTATGCTGAAATCTTCGCGCACAAAGAAGCAAGCGATTTTGCCGAGCTCATGAGCGCGGTACTTGGAGAAAATTAACAACACAGGGGAAAATTCTAACAGTTATTTTTCAGGGCTGGTTGTGTCCTGACGGTATGTGTCGGTCAGCGCTTGACATTTATTTTGATGATACATTTACCAGTGATGGCATTAATGGTGATTATGTTTTGGATATTGATATGCTTAATATTCTTATGAAAGAAGTTGATTTTGAAAGCGTCAGAGCGCAATTGTTCACTGGCGTTTGCCCGTCTGCGTATGATGGGATACAGGCAAAATATACTTTCTTTATCTTGAGTTAGGATATGAAGTCATAAATGACTGCGAGATCGTCGTTGATCATGAAGAGGATTCGATTTTTAAAGAAGTAGATATGCTCGCGGATGAGGCACATAAATCAGCTTTTCAATAATGTTACCAGCAAAGCGATTACGCGAAAATGCTTCTCATAAAAAGATCATTGACATGGAGCCTCTTGAAAAAAAGTACTCCAAGGTATAGTGTAAAAGAAGAGAAATGAGCGTGTGAACCCAACAGCTTGTCGAAGCGTTGCCATGTCGGCGATCGCAAGAAAGGGGGCGGTGCATGGGTGAGTATTTTATGGTGGTTATGCGCGTGGCGTGTTGCGTAATGATCGTTGCGATCGCTTCGTGTGCCGAGATGCCTCTTTCGAAAGATGATATCGGGTCTCATGTGGTCATGAGGTGGGGAGTTGACAACCGTGCGGTTGCGTACTGCCGTTTCTGTGGCGATGAGATGCGAGTGTATCGTACTAACTCCGTTTCTTATCGGGTGGAGTGCAAGAGATGCTACAATCTCTATGTTATTAGCTATTCTGGCGATATCTCGCAAACGTGGCAACACGCGGAGAGGAGCAACCAATGAATGAGCTTTTATCACTTCGCACGTCACCGTGTCCAAGATGCGAGCCGGATTGTCCATCGTGTATCGACAAGGGCGGTCGGGCGTTTGCCGTTGTTCACACGAAGACTCGACAAGCATGTATAGTGTGTGATAGGTGCTTTCGTGTCTACTTCGTGCAAAGGTTTAAGGTTCGATTGTGCCGTTCGTAATAGCAAAAGAACGGACTCTTCTTTCAATTAGAGTTCGTGTATTGTGCGAGAAGAATCGTTCGTGTCGGCGGCTTGCGACAATGGCATGACTTCCTTCTAGTTACAGCAAACATGGGGAGGAGAGTACTTCTTTCTTGTTGAGTGAGTGGGGCGGTGCGTGAAAGCGCCGCCCTTTGTTTGTCGCACCGCAAAAGTCCTCCTTTTCTGTCGCCAGATAGCGGTTTTTCCTCTACATTTCTTTGTGCTTCTCTTGCGGTTATATTATAGTGGTGGAGCGTATATTTTTCGTGCGTCCCTATAGTTCAACGGATAGAACGCAGGCCTCCGAAGCCTGAGATGTAGGTTCAATTCCTACTAGGGGCACCAAACAATACTTCCGCTCGCGCGCAAGCGCGCGAGGGAATTTTCCGACCAAGTTATGAATTGTGCTGTATTACTCTGCTTTGCTCGAACCTTTTTTGAACAGAAATCTGACTAATCGCGCGCCCCGCGTATGTGGTAACTCTAACCTAAATCGTACGCTCCACGACGAATTCCGCCACAGCCCAGCATCCGCTCCGTCCCGACCAAAGTGTCGGGACTCCGCTTCTGCTGTTCTGTGTCCGCCCTCATCCCCATCGCTTCCCATCCTAAATTTGTTTTGCGCGGGATTTTTTTTTTGAATTGAATGGGCGATGGGATTCGGGCGGGTAAGTACCACCTAATAAATACTACCATATCACTTAACACATGTTAATTTGCATTATTTTAGGGTACTTTACACATGTCAATCGATAAAACACAGTTTGTAACACCTACCCAGCTCGCCAAGATGCTGGGCATTAGTCGCATCGCTATCCACCAAAAGATCAAAAAGGGTGAAATTATGGCTGAAAATGTTGGCGATTCCGCAAAACCAACCTATTTGATACCAAAATCATCGTTATCCCCTGAAATACAGGGGCGCATTCAAAATGAGCAAAAAAAGAATACTGAAAAGGTGCTTACAAAAAACAACCATCATGACCTCGGTTTTGAAAAAGAGCTGTGGGCGGCGGCGGATAGATTGCGCGGAAATATAGATGTTTCGGAATATAAAAATATCGTTTTGGGTCTACTTTTTTTGAAATACATTTCTGATTCATTTTATAAACGCCGAGAAGTTCTTACAGAAATGACTCGTGATAAAAAAATGAAGATTTTTATGTTCCGACCGATGAAGCTCGGAAAGCAATTCTTGAAACGAAAGATTTTTATACCTCCGAAGGAGTGTTCTATGTTCCTGAAAAATCTCGTTGGGAATATTTGCAGACAAAAACCATGAGCCATGATTTGGGAAAAGTTTTAGACAACGCAATGGAATTGATTGAAAAAGATAATCCGATACAACTTGAAAATGTTCTTCCTTGCGTATATACAAAAACAAATTTAGACCACACTGTCCTTGGTGAATTAGTGAATATATTTTCACAAATTTCTTTCGATCACGACTTTGACCGAGAGAAGGATATTCTCGGTCGCATTTATGAATACTTTCTTGGACAATTTGCTTCATCGGAAGGAAAACGCGGAGGTGAATTTTTTACCCCGAGATCAATTGTAAAATTGCTCGTTGAAATTCTTGAACCCTATGAAAATGCCCGCGTATTTGACCCCGCTTGTGGTAGTGGTGGAATGTTTGTGTCTATGGGAGAGTATTTACGAGATCATAAAATGGATCCATCAAAACTTTCTATCAGCGGACAAGAAAGCAACCAAACAACACTTCGTCTTTGTAAAATGAACCTCGCGATTCGTGGTCTCTCCGGAAAAATTGAACTCGGAAACACATACTACAAAGACATGTTTCCACACTTGCAGGCAGATTTTGCGATTGCAAATCCGCCCTTCAACGCGGAATGGGAGCCAGCAAAACTTTCCGATAATGACCCTCGTATTACTTTAGGCGTGCCACCTTCGGGGAATGCAAACTTCTTATGGGTACAACACTTTGCTCATCATCTATCACCAAACGGACAAGCAGGATTCGTTATGCCAAATGGAGCGCTCGCTGTATCGGGCAAGGAGGGAGAGCTTCGTCAAAAGCTTATTGATGCAGACCTTGTGGATGTGATCGTTTCTTGTCCATCGAAGCTTTTCTATAATGTTTCGCTCCCTGTTTCTTTATGGTTCTTGGCAAAAAATAAAGGTGGTGATCGTTTCCGTAACCGCAAAGGCGAAACTCTTTTTATTGATGCCCGAGATATTTTTGAACAAATTTCCCGAAAACAGGTTGTTTTCAATAAAGAAAATCTTGAAAAAATTGCGGGTACTGTTCGTTCGTGGCGTGGGGAAAAAGGAGCACCAAAATACGAAGATATCTCTGGTTTTTGTAAATCAGCGAACCTCGAAGAAATAAAAAAGAATGGATATACCCTTACCCCGGGAAGATATGTCGGGCTTGCCGATATTGAGGATGACGGAATTTCTTTTGAAGATAAAATGCAGAAACTCTCAGGAGAACTCCGCGGAGCGTTCACAAAGGGTCGTGAATTAGAAAAAGATATTGAGAAAAATCTTAAGGAATTAGGATTTTAAATGTATGGATTTGCAAGACCTAAAAAAGAAGTTTATCAAAGATGAGCTACAGATCACCGAAGATTATGGGAAGATTTTCACTTTCATCGATTTCTCAAATGTAAATAAGTGGTTTCAAAATGACAACCAAGATTGGGAAAATAAACTACTTGCTCTCGATGAAAAGTTATCAATAGACCTAGAAAAATTAAAATTATTCGTGGATATTTTTAGTGAGAGAGCGAGAATTTATTATGGAGAAAATTCTAAAAATCAAAAGTCTCTCAGTTTTACCTATGTTATGCGAAAAGTTTTTGGCAAAAGAGATGTAATGACTAAAGACATTCAAAAAATTAGGCATTATTTTGAGACGGGCGAACATATTCCTGATAAATATGTTGAAACAGACGTAGATGGCAAAAAATTTATAGAAATCAGAAAATCAAATTTTGATGTAGAGATTTCTGTGGATGCGCTAAAGATGCTTGAACACTATAATACCTTCTGTATTTTTTCTGGAGATGCTGATTTTGTGTATTTGAATAATTACTTAAAACGGAAAGGTAAAAAAGTGATTATAGTGAAGGGTGGATATATTTTGACAAAATTCAGAGAGTCGGCTGATTTAATCATAAATGCGCAGAATATTAAAAAGCATATTGCCAAGGTAGAAAAACAAAAACCTGACTAGGTCAGGTTTTTGTGGAAAGTCATCCCGAATTGACCTCGGGCAGGTATGAAAGAAGTATAACATAACGAGCGGTTGCTATCAAGTAGATGTGGAGAGTTACAATGTGGATAAGGCAAAAATATGAAAATAAATTTAACTAAAAAGCAAAAACTGAATAATGACAAACATAATTGTGGTTTGTGTGGAAGAAATAGTAAAACTTGCCAAAAAACAGAGTGCTGCGGCAATTGGGTTTGCGGAAACGAAAGTGATTATGTGATGTTTTCATATAGCCGTGATATTTGCTGTAGGAATCATCGTCGATTTACTTTATGCGGTTTGCATTATACCGAAGGTCATGATGGTGATTGGAAAGACTGTAAAAAATGTTTAAATTGGTGTGAGCCAGAAATGGTAGCTTGGTATGGAACTAATGAATACAACTTTGAAAAACATCCAAATCCTCCAACATTTGAGCCAACTTTTTGTGTTCAATGCAAAAAAGTGATTTCTCTATCAATGGATGGATATACTTCCTTTGGTAAGGAATATGCGTGTGAGAAATGTATGTCTGACGGTTTTGAATTTAAGAAGTAGAAAATAATATGAGCAAATTACTGGAACAGAT
>PFQT01000005.1:0-527 GCA_002788135.1 Candidatus Yonathbacteria bacterium CG_4_8_14_3_um_filter_46_25 | reverse complement strand
AGTCTTCAATAACTAACGGTTTTTCTTATAAAGAAATTGAATATATCGATACTTCAGCAGTAACAAAAAATCATTTTGAAAATCCTCAAATTTTAAATATCAACGAAGCTCCGAGTAGGGCAAAAAGATTACTCAAGGATGGGGATACAATTCTCTCAACCGTGAGACCGAATTTGTGTCATTACGGATTCATAAAAGACCCCAAACCTAATACTGTTGCATCGACTGGTTTTGTTGTATTAACTCCAAAAAATATCAATCCATTTTATTTGTATTCGTATCTAACTCAAGATTCCATAACTGACACATTGAGTTCAATTGCAGAAGCAACTACTACAACTTTCCCAGCATTCAGACCAGAAGTTCTTTCTGAAATGGAAATTGAGATTCCAGACCTTCCAATTCAAAATAAAATTGCGGAGATTTTGAGTGCTTATGATGTAAAGATTGAAAACAACAATAAGATAACCAAAAATCTCGAAGCGACAGCTCAAACTATTTTTAATGAATGGTTTATAAATCTCCGT
>PFQT01000015.1 GCA_002788135.1 Candidatus Yonathbacteria bacterium CG_4_8_14_3_um_filter_46_25 | reverse complement strand
TAAGCTTTCGCCTTTTAAATTAAGATGATTACCCTTTGTCACCTCAATTCTACCTTAAGTGTCACCTCATATGGTTAACTGTACATGGGGTTGACAAACAATTTTTGCAGTGATAAGCTAGTAACAGCCTCTTTTGCATTGAGGCGACATATATCCGGGGGTGGCCCATCCGCCCCCGGATATTTTTGCGAAAAAAACGTGTTAGGCATAAAAATTATTCCAAAGCGGCGACTGCTTCGACTATAATGCTTTTCTCTCCGTTTCTCTCGGAGATTCTTCCTTTTAGTTTAACGCATATATTTTCTCCTTCAAACAGTTCCTTGTGCGCCGAGAACACCTTCGGGAACATGACGGTTTCTATGCTGTCGGTGTGGTCGGCGATGCGCACGAACGCCATTCGATCTCCAGTTTTCGTTGTTACCGCTTTGTTTTCTTCTATGACCCCCGCGGCAATCACGCGCATTCCATCCTGAAGTGTTTTAAGCTTTTTGATCGTCATGTCTCGCTTTTCCAATTTCTCCCGGTGCGCGTCGATTGGATGCCCGGAAACATAGAGTCCGAGAAGTTCCTTTTCCCACGCAAGTTTTTCGTTCTTGTTTGCGGGGATGTATTCCTTAAGGCGTAGGCCCGGGATGGTCGAAGTATCTTCCATCGCCTCAAAAAGCGAAACATTGCCACTTGGTTCTTTTGCGTACTCGCGATTGTAAGCAAGCATTTCTTCCATGTTGCCGATCATCTGTCCGCGTTCTCCAAGCACGTCCATCGCCCCCGATTTGATGAGTGCTTCAAGGGATTTTTTGTTGAGGTTTTTATGACGTATGCGCTCAAGGAAATTTCCAAGAGATGAGAATCTGCCATCTCGCTCACGTTCTTCTATGATCGCGTCTGATATGTCGGTTCCGAGATTTTTGATCGTATAGAGCCCGAATCGTATCTCGTCTTTTCCGCCGTCCTTGTGTTTGACCACGGTAAATCCGCCAAAACTCTTGTTGACATCGGGAGATAGGACGGGTATCCCCATACGGGTGCATTCGCTTATGATCTCGGCAATTTTTTCCGTGTCACCGGAATCGGCGGAAAGAACGGCGGTCATGTACTCGGTCGGATAGTTCGCTTTCATGTATGCGGTTTGGTACGCGACTCGTCCGTAACTTGCCGCGTGCGCTTTATTGAATCCGTAGGCGGCAAATGGCTCAATGAGTTTCCAAAGCTCGTCCGCTTTTTTCGGCACCATGCCTTTTTCGACAAAGCCTTCGATGAGCTTCACTTTCTGCGCCTGCATTTCCGCCGGAATCTTTTTCCCCATCGCTTTGCGCAATTTGTCCGCTTCAAGCCACGAGTAGCCGGCGAGATGTATGGCGATCAACATGACGTCGTCCTGATACGTGATAACCCCGTATGAGTTCGCAAGGATATCGTTCATCCGCGGATCAAGATAGCGGACAAGCTTCGGATCGTGTTTCCTTTTAATATATTCAGGGATCGATTCCATCGGCCCGGGACGGTAGAGCGCGACCATGGCGTTGATATCATGTATGGTCGATGGCTTGAGCTCTTTGAGATATCGCGTCATACCCCCTCCGCCGAGCTGAAAAAGCCCCATTGTCTCTCCGCGCGCGAGCATTTCGAATGTTTTTTTATCATCAAGGGGAATTTTTTCAATATCGATATCGGTCTGGTGGAATTTTTTCACGAGGCGGATCGCATCGCCGAGAATGGAGAGGTTGCGTATTCCCAAAAAGTCGAACTTCAAAAGACCCGTGTCCTCGACCGCGTACATATCGTATTGAGTAATCAGTTTTCCGCCACGCGGATCGAATTGTAGCGGCACGAAATCAGTGAGAGGAGAAGGGGATATGACCACGCCGGCGGCATGGACGGAGATGTGACGCACGCATCCCTCTAGCTTTTTCGCCAAGTCGATGATCTCTTTGGTCGTCTCGTCTTTTTTATACATCTCGCCGAGCTCGGGGGTCATTTCGATGGCTCTGTCTATCGTCATCGGGAATCCCTGGGAACCGAGCGGTATCAAGCGCGAGATCTTGTCGCCAATGGCATATTCGTGTCCGAGTGCTCGCGCAACGTCACGTATAGCACCGCGCGCAAGCATAGTGCCGAACGTGCCTATTTGCGCGACTTTATCTGCGCCGTATTTTTCCTTTGCATAAACAATAACCTCGTCGCGCCGGTTGTCGGCGTAGTCCATATCAATGTCTGGCGCCGACGGTCGTTCCGGGTTGAGGAACCGCTCGAACGGAAGTTTGTACTCGAACGGGTCGACGTTGGTGATGCCGAGAAGATAGGTAACCATTGAACCTGCGACCGATCCGCGAATGGTCGTGAGAATATTGTTTTCACGCGCAAAGTGAAGAAGATCAGCAACGACTAGAAAATAAGGCGAGTATCCTTTTTTCTTAATGATATCGAGCTCGTACTCGATGCGTTCCCTAAGTCCTTTTTCGCCTTGCTTGAACTCGCGTTTCTTAATTCCCCCGTACACCGCTTTCCTCAATTCGTCGTCGTATGTGGTCCCGCTCGATATCTTAAGATCAGGGAATATCCACCGGCCAAGTTCAAGCGTCACATCGCACCTATCGGCGATCTTTACGGTGTTTTCAATCGCTTCGGGAACGTCTTTGAAATATTCGAATGCCGTCTTGGTAGTGATGAACGAGTAGTCCTCGGTCCCCATCGAGAACCGGTCGCTCGATTTTAGGTTGGCATTCGTTTGCACTGCAAGAAGTGTTTCGTGCGCCCGTCGATCGTCGGTCGCAAGATAGTGCGAATCCTGCGTCCCAACGATTGGTATGCCAAGCTTTTTTGAAAGCGCTATGATTTGTTTTTGAACCTCCGCGATTCCTTCCACTCCGGGGTGATGCATGATCTCAAAGAAGTAATTTTCGGCGCCAAAGATATCTTGATGTTCGCGCGCCACTCGTTCCGCCTCCTTTATGTCGTTGGCGCGAAACGCGCGGGAGAGTTCTCCGCCGAAACATCCCGACAAGCAAATAAGCCCTTCCGAATAAGCGCGTAGAAGATCCTTGTCCATACGCGGCTTGTAATAATACCCTTCTGTGTTTGAAAGAGTTACCATTTTGATGAGATTTTTGTAACCGGTGTTGTTCTTTGCAAGGAGTGTGAGATGGAAGCGCCGATTGTCCACGCCGGGGCTTTTGTCATGTCGAGATCCCGTGGCGATATACGCTTCAACGCCAATGATCGGTTTGATCCCCGCTTTTTTGCACGCTTTGTAAAACTCGATCGCTCCGTACATATTGCCGTGATCGGTAAGTCCTATCGCCGGCATGCCATCCTCTTTTGCGAGCCGAACAAGCCCGTCTATTTTCGATAGACCATCGAGAAGGGAGTAATGAGAGTGGGTGTGAAGATGCACGAATTTTGTTTCCATAATGCCTCTGATTATACCAGAAGTTCTGGTTCGCCGATATTTGGTGCACTGGGTCAGTGTATAGTTGACAGTAGACGAGCACCTTGAAAACAATGGGAAACACGAAAATACTGCCAGAAAATGACTGGCTG
>PFQT01000017.1 GCA_002788135.1 Candidatus Yonathbacteria bacterium CG_4_8_14_3_um_filter_46_25 | reverse complement strand
TTCCGCCGCAGGCGGACGCGGGGGTCAGTGTGCGGATTTTGCTTTGCAAAATCCGCTCCTCTTTCCTAATCCTGAAAATGTCTCTACTTGTGCCCGGGGAGGGAATCGAACCCTCATCTCTTTCAAGACACGATTTTAAGTCGTGCGCGTATACCAATTCCGCCACCCGGGCAAACTAGCAACTAGTGATCCACGGCTAATAGCTAGGTTGAGGCCTGGGCGGGAATCGAACCCGCGTGTAAGGGTTTTGCAGACCCTTGCCTTACCACTTGGCGACCAGGCCGTTCTCTCGGATGCCGCGCATGCGGCATAGATAAATATTATGGCGTTCGTGAAAGCTCGTCAATCCTTTGGCGATTTTTTTCTCCGCGGTCTATTTCGATATCGACAAATGGGAGTATTTTTATTTTGGTATTTTCTTTGATGTATGTACGCAGTTCTGTTCGTTTTCTCTTTGCGAAATCAAGAGCCGCTTGCTCTTTTGTGTCAGGAAACACCGAAATGAAAACTGTCGCGCTTCTCATGTCTCGGGAAACACGACAATTGGTCGCGGTGATAAGAGATTGACCGCCCGATTCAACTTGCAAGAATTGCGCGGTTAACTTCATCAAAAGCATGGCGACTTTTTCTTGTCGAATACTCATAGTGATTGTTTTTCCACACTGGCAAACGCCTCAATAACATCACCAGCCGCTATTTCAAGAGATGATTCGATCATTGCGCCAAACTCGTTCCCCTCGTCAACTTTATCAGTTTTTACCTTGTGTGTTTGTAGTTCCACGATCTTTCCTTTGCCGATCACATTTCCTCGTCTAATAATCTTCACCTCCGATCTCTGCGACAATATTCCCTCAGTGACCTTTCCGCCAATCACCTGTTTTGTTTTCGCGCTACTAAAAACCTTTAGGATCTTTGCCATCCCCGCCGTTTCATCAATGACCATTCGAGGAGCACGTTTTGTCATTTCCGCTTCAAGCCATTCGGAGAGTTTATAGATAATGGCAAATAGTTCGATTATTACGCCAAATTTTTCCGCGAGGGTCCGTGCAGACGCATCCACTTTCACATTGAAGCCCGCTACGATTGGATTGACCGCGCCCGAGAGAAGTTTGATGTCGTTCTCGGAGATATTTCCGGCACCTTTGTGTATGATCTTGAATTGGATATTTTCTTTATCGAGTCTTCGTACTTCCTTTTCAACCGCTTCAAGTGTTCCGGCAACGTCTGTTTTTATGATGATAGGTATGAGCGTTATGTTTTTGTCTTCGGAAGAAGCAATGCCCGTGTTGTCGCTTTTGCGCTCGTGCCACTCTTTAGCATCCTTCTCCGCATCCTTTTTTGTTTTCCATGCGTGAAATGTGGCTCCGGCAGGCGGGAGTGTGTTCCAGCCGATGATCCTGACAGGAGAAGAAAAACGTGCCTCTCCAATGTGTTCTCCTTTAAAGTTTAAGATCACTCGCACAGGAGAAATGCTCTCCTCCGCGCTGATCCACATGCCTTTTTTGAGATGACCGTCCATGATGACGAGAGTTGCCGAAATGCCCGACTTTGGATCAATGCTCGATTCGATCACGACCCCCCTCGCGCTTTTTCCCGGATCGCCCTGGAGTTCTTCAATCTCTGCCACGAGAAGCATCATATCAAGAAGCTCGTCGATTCCTTTTCCGGTCTTTGCGGAAATCGCGACGCAAGGGACATCTCCGCCGTATCCTTCCACGAAGACCTCATTCTCCGCGAGGTCTTGTTTTGTCCGATTAACATCGGCGTTGGGGAGATCCACCTTGTTGATCGCGACAATGAACGGAATTTCAGCAGACTTGATCGCCGCTAGCGCTTCTCTTGTTTGTGTTTTTACGCCGTCTTCAGCCGAGACGACCAATATGGCAATATCGGCAGTGGTTACTCCTCGTGAGCGCATTTTGGTGAACGCTTCGTGTCCGGGAGTGTCGAGAAACGTGATCCGCTTTATCGCGCCATCCTTGGTCTTGTGGTCAACCTCATACGCGGAGAGGTGTTGCGTGATTCCGCCCGCCTCAGTTTCAACAACACTGGTCTTTCTGATGTAATCAAGCAACTTCGATTTTCCATGATCAATATGTCCCATAATGACGATGATGGGAGGACGAGCCAAAGAAGCGGTATTTTTGTTGTTGTGTATATTCATGATAGTTATTTGTATACGCAGAGGGCATGGTTATCCGTTCCGAATGCGCGTTATGAGCATACATGAGCTCTTTTAAGCACGTATGCTTCTTCTTTGGATAGTTCGTATTCCGAAGTATACTCTTTGATCGGTTTTGCGAATACGCTTATTCGATCGCGTGAATGCAGACTCGATATGATCACACCATTTCCACCTTCGTCAAGAAATGCTGTTGCAAAACTTTGATTCCCTCCTTGCCCTTTGAAAGGGTTGAACCGCTCCGTTTCAATCGCCTGGACACTCCTATGTATCTTTGCGTTCGCGGCTTCCGTCCATCGCTCGGTATTTTCACGAAAGGCGTCAAGCCGTCTAACCTCTCCCGCGAGACCGTGTATCATGCCCTCAAGGTTACGGCCGTTCTTACCCGAAAGAAATTTCCTCATCTTGAGTTCAAGCCGTATGACCAGAAACGCCAAAATGACGGTAGCGGGAATAAATATATAGAGAAGTGTATTGGTCTCTATGATCATACTCGGAGGATTATACCGTATCAGGCATGCTTTTGCAAAAAAGCCACAGTGCGTCTACAATAGGATTTCTATGCGGATGATTTACTCACATACTGCCGTTTTTTATGCGGCGTAATTGTCATTTTCCGTACCACTATGCGAAACAGTCCTAATCACGATTTAAAACGTTCATCCAGCGACATAACAAGACGCCAAAGCACTGTTGATATGCGGATATATCTTGACCACGCGGCAACAACTCCGGTGGATAATAAGGTATATGCGACAATGAAGCCTTTTTTTTCAGAAAACTTTTATAATCCAAGCGCACTCTATCGCGAAGGAGTCGTCATACGGCGTGCCATTGAAGTGGCGCGAGAACGTATTGCGAAATCCCTGGGGTGCGGTATCGACGAGATCATTTTCACTTCCGGAGGGACGGAGTCTGATAATCTTGCTATTATTGGAACGATACGAGAATATGCGCGTACGCGTGCGCAAATCGGAAAGCCGCATGTTATCACCAGTGCCATTGAGCATCCGGCGATTCTTGCTTCGTGTCGATCGCTTGTCCTAGGCGGAGAAGCGGAGGTAACGTATATCGGTGTCGATGCTCGCGGCATCGTTAATCCAAAAGAGGTTCGCGATGCGCTTTGCGAGAACACCGCGTTGGTGTCGGTTATGCACGCGAACAATGAGATTGGGACGGTACAACCGATACACGCAATCGCAAAAATCGTCCGCGATTGGCGTAGAAAAAAGAATTCACCGTATCCGTATCTTCATACCGATGCGTGCCAATCAGTAAACTATCTTGATACCAATGTTGCGCGTCTTGGCGTGGATATGCTCACTTTGAACGGGTCAAAGATATACGGACCAAAGGGTATCGGAGTGCTGTATATTAAGCGTGATGTCGTGATAGCACCCGTTATTCGCGGCGGCGGGCAAGAATTTGGACTGCGCGCTGGAACCGAAAATGTTCCTGGGATCATCGGTTTTGCCGAGGCGCTCGCGATAACGGAGCGATTGAAAGAAGAGGAAGCGGCGCGACTCGCTCCCTTGCGTGACCGACTTATTGCCAAGATCACTGCCGCCATTCCGGACAGTTTTTTAAACGGAGACGCGAAAGAGCGTCTGCCGAATAATGTGAATATATCTATCCCAAGAGTCGACAGCGAACGATTGATTATTGAACTTGACGCGCGAGGGATCGCGTGTAGCGCGCGGAGTGCGTGCAAGAGTGCCGAAGATGGCTCCTCGCATGTTATAATGGCACTCAGTGCCGGAACGGACGGATTGAGCGGGGTGGTCAGATTTACTCTCGGAAGAGCGACGCGCCAAAAAGATGTTGATTACACCGCCGAGGCGCTCAATGAAATTCTTAAAAGGATTAGCGTGTAACGTTTTATTAATTAAGCCGCATATTACTTTATGACGTATAAAGCAAAAAAATTCGATCATTTGATCGGCACAGAAGGTTTTAGCGACATTCTTCTTAAAAATCATTTTACCCTCTATGAGGGATATGTGACCAATACAAATACCCTTATTGAAAAAATGGGAACCACGGTGAAAGGAACTCCGGAATACGCGGAAATTAAGCGTCGGTTTGGGTGGGAGTTTAATGGTATGCGTCTTCACGAACTTTATTTTGGCGCTATGACCAAAGATGGAACGGCGCGGAATGGCGACACAGCACTTGTCAAAAAATTGACTGAGGATTTCGGATCACCAGAGGCATGGGAAGAGGACTTCAGGGCAACGGGAGCATTGCGTGGTATTGGGTGGACGATACTTGCTTACGACAAGGATGGAGAGCGATTATTCAATGTATGGATCAATGAACATAATGCCGGACACCTTGCGGGCGCAACGCCGATCGTGGTTCTTGATGTGTTTGAACACGCATTCATGATTGACTATGGCCTCAAGCGAGCTGATTACATTGCCGCGTTCATGAAGGCAATAAATTGGGAGGAAGTAGAAAGAAGATTTATCGCTTAACCTGCTTGTTCATTAAAAAACAGTCGAGCAACAGTTTCCCGTGCCCACCGATTTGCATCAATGGCGGGTTTCGATTATTATCATATAAATGGAAGAATTAACGAAAACACAGATTGTTCTTTTAACGCTTCTGGTTAGCTTTGTGACCTCGATCGCGACTGGTATCGTGACGGTAACCCTTATGGACCAAGCTCCTCCGGCGATTACGCAAACTATTAACCGTGTCGTTGAGAAGACAATAGAGACCGTTGTTCCCGGTGAAGTGCAAAAAACGACGATGGTAACAAAAGAGATTATCATACGCGAGGAAGACAAAATCGTCAGTGCCGTTGAAAAGAATCAAAAGGGTATTATCTCTGTCAGTGGCGTTAATGCACAAGGCGGGCGAGACTTTCTTGGTATCGGAACCGTGCTCTCGAAAGACGGATTGGTTATTGTTGATAAGGATAAAATGCTTGGGAATCGTAATAACCTTATTGTGTCCATCGGCGGACTTTCCGCAAAGGCAAATATTGTTGATGAATTAAGCGATGAATATTATCTGTTGCGAGTAGATCCGTTGACGGTAATAATCGATACGGACGATGGTACTGAAAATGACAACGCGACGAGCACTCAAGAAATCGTGTCTCTCCCGTTCGTCCCCCTTTTATTGGCTGATTCCGATAAAGTAAAGATCGGACAGACGATCGTTTCCCTCAACGCGAATACAATCGCCGTCGGGGTTGTTTCGGGGCTTGATCATACCTCTATGGTTTCTGATAAAGTGGCAAGCGAGGCAATCGGCACTCTTGCGTATATACAAACGACCACACCGAACAGTATCGCAGGTGTTGGTGGTCCTGTTGTTGATCTTGATGGGATGGTGATTGGGTTCACTGTTCTTAAGAATAATGATACAACTACTATTGTACCGTCCAATGTGGTCAAAGACTCGATTGCTCGCATTACTACCGCTATAGTGGATAGCTTAAGCAATGAATAGTGTCGGGACGAGAGAGGACAACGTAAGCGAACATTGACTATAATTTAATATTATCGTATAATCCCATCATACTTACAATATTTTAATCATTTTACGTTAATTGTTAGCGTTATTATGCCACCATTTGGAAATTTTACATCAAAAGCACGCGAGGCGATCCGCCGGTCACATGAACTTGCCATTGAGCGAGGAAAGAATCATGTCGACCCCGTCCACTTGCTCGCCGCTTTGACGCTTCAGGAAGAAAGTATGGTCATCTCTATTTTGGAGAAACTGGAAGTTGATACAATGCTTCTTACCGATAGCATTATTGAAGCGATAGATTCGAGCGATTCGCAAAACGTACTCGCGCCGTCATATCAGATATACCTCACGCCGGAACTTGGACAAGTGCTTGAAGGAAGTAGCCGGGTTGCCGCGCAAATTAAAGACGAATTTATATCAACGGAACATTTATTCATCGCGATTCTTGATGTTCCCGGACAAGCACGAGAAATACTTTCACGTTTTCGTATCGATAAAGAGAGTGTGATGCGTGTACTTCATGAACTGCGCAATAATAACATCAGTGATGCGCAATCGCCGAAACAATTCCGTGCGATCTCAAAATACACCAGAAATCTGACGGCACTTGCCGTTCAAGACAAACTTGACCCCGTGATCGGCCGGGACAGTGAGATCAACAGGATCATGCAGATTCTTTCTCGGCGAACGAAAAACAATCCGATTCTTATCGGCGAAGCGGGTGTTGGAAAGACCGCGGTCGTCGAAGGACTTGCGGCACGAATAGCGAAGCGCGATGTTCCCGAATCACTCAAAGACAAAGAACTTGTGTCACTTGATCTCGGGTCACTGATCGCCGGTACTAAATATCGTGGCGAATTTGAAGAGCGGCTGAAAAAGATCATGAAAGAGATCGAGCGCTCGGAGGGGAAAATTATCCTTTTTATTGATGAGATACATACAATCGTCGGCGCCGGAGCGGCGGAGGGAGCGATGGACGCATCCAACATGCTCAAGCCGGTGCTTGCGCGCGGAGAATTGCGGGCGATTGGAGCGACAACACTGAAAGAGTATCAGAAGCATATCGAAAAAGACCCGGCTCTTACGCGAAGATTTCAACCGGTCAATATCAACGAACCGTCGCTTGAGGACACGATTGCGATTCTCCGCGGTCTGAAAGAAAAATATGAACTCTTCCATGGTGTGAAAATTACTGATGATTCTATCATTGCCGCGGCTAACTTAAGCGCGCGATATATTACTGATCGATTTTTGCCCGATAAGGCGGTTGACCTTATCGACGAAGCGGCATCGGCATTGCGAATCTCGCTTGAAAATAAACCGCCAGCTCTTGAAGATGCGCATCGCAAGATCATGCGTCTTGAAATAGAGAAAGAGGCGCTCAAAAAAGAGTCGTCAGATTCATCGCGAGGAGGAAAGAGTGCAAAGTTGCGGATCAAAAAAATAAACAAAGAAATCGGCGATTTCAAAGAGAAAACGCGTGAGCTTGAACTCAAGTGGAAGAACGAGAAAGAGATTCTCTCCGATATAAAGTCGATTAAGAAAAGACTTGAGACGCTTCGTCTTGAGGCGGAAGCGGCAGAGATGAAGGTTGATCTTGCCAAAGCGGCAGAGATTCGTTATGGTCTCGTCCCGACGCTTGAGCGCGAGCTCAATCAGAAATTGTCTCGCCTCAAGCGGCTTCAAAAATTTCGCCGGATACTCAAGGAGGAGATCGTTGAACAAGATATTGCCGAAATTGTGGCGCGATGGACCGGTATTCCAGTCACTCGGATGCTTGAGGAGGAGGCGGAAAAACTCAGTAGGATGGAAGAAGAGCTTCGCAAGCGTGTGGTGGGACAAGACGATGCCATTCAAAAAGTCGCAAACGCGGTAAAACGCTCACGAGCGGGGATCGCCGATCCGAACCGCCCAATCGGCTCGTTCATTTTTCTTGGCCCGACGGGAGTGGGAAAGACAGAACTGACGAAGGCGCTTGCCGAGTTCATGTTTGATGACGAGCGGGCACTCGTGCGCGTTGATATGTCTGAGTTCATGGAACGTCATTCGACCTCGAAACTCATCGGTTCCCCTCCTGGCTATGTTGGGTATGATGAAGGAGGTAATCTCACTGAGACTATTCGCCATCGGCCGTATTCGGTTATTCTCTTTGATGAGATTGAGAAGGCGCATCCGGAAGTCTTCAATATCTTGTTGCAGGTGCTTGATAACGGTCGGCTCACTGATGCAAAAGGACGCACGGCAAACTTCAAGAACAGCATCATCATCCTCACATCCAATATCGGAGCCGAATATATCGACAAGATGGAATCCATGGGCTTTAGTGATAAAGATACCGCAAAAGACTATGACGGCATCAAAGAGAAAGTGCTCAGTAGCCTTAAAGATTATTTCCGCCCTGAATTTCTCAATCGGCTTGACGAGATCGTCATGTTCGATATTCTTAGTGTCAATGCAATTCAGGAGATTGTGAAGATCCAGATTGGGCTTGTCACTGATCGCCTCAAAGAAAAGGAAATCACTTTACGCGTTTCCCAGGATGTTCTTTCATACTTGGCGGACAAGGGATACGATCCTCACTATGGCGCACGTCCGCTCAAACGTTTGATCCAAAATGAGATACTAACGCCGGTCGCGTTGCTTATGATTGCGAGTAAAGTTCTCTCGGGTGGATATGTTTCCGTTGAAATGAAAGACAAGAAGATCATGATCAATGTCGAAAAAAACGGAAAGGAAAGAAAAGTTATCGCAAAAAGCGAAAAACTATCATCAAAAAAACCGCCACACAAGCAGGAAAAAACATCGGCACATGCGTAGAACATAAACCTCTGTGTTCATAATACAAGCCATGGACACTCGATCGCCTAATAGAACTCCGACCGTAGAAATATATTTACAGTAAGATGCGCGTCTGTTTTCTAAAAAATTTCTGACGCTTTCGATCATGCGGCATAGGCAAAAGATGTGGGAGAATGAATTTTGCCCGTCCGAATTTTGCCAAAAGAAAGCAGTGAAGCAAGGCATTTATTTATTGGACACCGAGTGTCCAATAAATTCCGATGATCATCTCCATGAGTTTCTTCATCGTTTAATCGCCATGTATCCACGGTCAGTCGCAATTGATGATTTGTACATACGCGAACATGGGATGGAGATTCTATCCACAGAGTTTACTGGAGGCATACCCGATGTTTTTCAGGACTTAGGTAGTTTATTCTCCGATCTTCTGGAGCACTGTGGTTTTGCGTCTGGAATCGTTTGAACATTGAAATTGAAAAATACCGCCATGGATGCTATACTTGTGGCGGTATTTTTTGCGTCGGTGCCAGAGTGGTCAATTGGAGCGGACTGTAAATCCGCCGGCTTATGCCTACGGGGGTTCGAATCCCTCCCGACGCACCAAAACAGAACTTAACGGCTTTTTCAAAGCCAGAAGGTGGGACGCGCGAAGCGCGTGAGTATCGCGGCGCACCTTTGATTCAAAGAGTGAGCGCCGCGCTAGCGGTTGGCAAAGTAGGTTCGAGCTTGGTACAATAAAGACACCCGTAGTAACTTGTTTGGAATTAAGATAGAGATGAGACATCCGCGTCTCCACGCTACGACATTCCACCATCGCGAAGATTGTTTGTAAAAATCGCTCTATAGTTCTATAACATCCTCAATCTGTATTTCAACAACGCACAAAAGGAGTACCAGTTATGCAAAAACGAGAAATCGGTCTTCTCGTTCATCCATTCCAACAGCAAAAAAAGAGCCCCGCGTCTTCAACAGACGCGGGGCTTGGATCTAGAATCCGTGGAGGTGGCCGAGCGCCCGCTCGACCGCGAGGACCTTGGAGCTATACAAGCTCCTCTTGTCCTCGGGGGCGGCTCCCTCGCCGCGATAGCGGAGGAGATAAACACTACTCCGCCGCCCACCCTCCTCCTGCTGCCGGTAGAGAACGCGAACTTCTGAAACTGTATTCTCTACCCTCCTCTCTCCTCTTACCAACCTCTTCCCCTTCCCCGCGAAGGGATTGAAGCTGGTGGTGCCGATCGTCGTCGATCGGGAAAGTATCTGCACCTCGACGACGATCGGTGCCTGCCGATCGCTCGAAACCACACCCCCCGCGCGGCCGATATACTCCTCGACCGCGCCCGCAATCTCACGGGGGGCATTGATGACAACCTCCTGCCCGCGAAGCCCGCGAGCGATGGGTTCCCCCACCGGCGGTGCCGCATGCGCGCACGCGACCGCCAATGAAAGCAACAAGGCAACCATGAAACTTTTCATAGTACCTCCTTTCTCCCCCACCTTAGGGGGTAATTTAAGGGGTGAATTTCTTTTTGAACAGTACTATAAAATACACATTTTGTCAATCAATTCTCTTGAATTTGAGTTTTGTAGAATACCCCTTCATTACCATATCTTAATACAGTCGCATCAAGATATGGTAGAGATTTGTGCGAAATATGTTCTCGTTTATTACGAAACACACCTACCACTATTTTCCACGATCGTGGAAAATAGTGGTAGGTTATACCAATGTAAAGTAAAGGGCGCGGAGAGAACACAGGTGTTCTCTCCGCGCCCTTGCTTCGGCTTGGTGGATTACTCATATCCGCCAAGCGAAGCTCTGCCTCGCTCATAGGCTGCCCGCTCGCGGGCAGCCTGAAGCTTTCGGTACTCGCGCTCCTGCTCCCGGAGCGCGTCCGCTCTCCCGCGGATAAACGCGGCCTGCTCGGCCGCTCCGGTGGCATCATAGCCACCGGAGCGGTATCCGTAGGATACAGCGTCATCACCCCGACGTCCTGTCAGGGCGTTTAACAACACGGCGCCGGTCAAGACGTAGACCGCCGTCTTGACCCCGCTCTTCGCGTTTGCCGGCGGAGGCGAAACAATGCTTGCCATAATCATGGCGGCAAGCATCAACGAAAAAAATTTCTTCACAGTTCTCCTTTCCGGGTGCGACGCGCACCCTATTTGGTTGAAAAATTCTGTTGTTAATGTTACATCAAAACGCATGTTTTGTCAATAACATGCGGGGGTTGACTTTTTTAAATAGTTGTAGCAGAATGATTTCAGAGAATGTGCTACCAACCCCCCCATCGTCGGTTTGAGCCGGCGAAGAAAGGAGGTACCATGAAAAGTTTCATGGTTACCCTGATGTTGTTGTTCACCGCCACTGGATGCGCCACCTACGGCGGCGGATACGGCGACAAGCCACTGCAGGCAGCGGCTGTCACCGGTGGAGGCGCCGCTCTCGTGGCGACCGGCATCGGCGCGCCAGTGGCGGCGGCGGGCGGAGGTGGTATCCTGCTTGGGTACTACCTCAAAGAGTGGTTTGAGCAGATCCGCGGCGCGGAGGATTATCGTCGCGCGGCCGCGGGCTCCGCCACCTGCGGGTGGCAGATGCGCAACGACTCCATGGGGAGGGCGTTTTGGAGCTGGGAATGTTCCGGCTCCAAGAAGCTCGTCGGAGATGCTCTGTGGAATGTCCCCACGGAGATTCCACCGCAGGGACCGATGTTCCCTGCGACACCTCCGCCGCCGCCACCACCGCCGGCGCAGTAGGATCGCGCCGGCTCAAGAGCCACCCGAGTAATTTGTCGGGTGGCTCTTTTTTTTGCCCAAGAGCATATTTTCATATACAATTCAGAGAATGCCTTGGTGGCGAAATTGGTAGACGCGCTAGCTTCAGGAGCTAGTTCTCGCGAGGGATTGGGAGTTCGACTCTCCCCCAAGGCACTTCGATAAAGAATAAAGGTCGGACCTTTACAGGATAATTCCCCTCTGCATACAAAGCTTGACTTTTTTGTAATTTAGTGGTACCGTCACCACAGGCTACCAACCACCCGTCACAGTACGGCGTGGTTCTTGTTCTTCGAAAACTCAACAGGGGATTCAACCCCAGAAAGGATTTACGATGAAGAATTTCATCACGCGCGTAGGAATTGTGATCGGTGGGATCGTAATAACGGTCGCGACGATCGCAGCGATAACACTCCTCATTGGAGTAAAAGTCGTAACCGCCGCGTTCATAGTGATCGCGGTGGCACTTGCAATACTGGCGTTTGTTGATAACGCCGGGCGCATCAAGGCGACGGCGAATTTCGTTGGCAGGGCGATGATGGCAGTTGCCCTCATCGCGTACCTAAAGGTACGCGTACAACGAACGGAGGCGGCAAAAGAGGGCGGCAGTGATGCCGCCATCGCGGATGTGACCTTCTTGATGAAGGTCGGGACGTTCGTCATGGCCGTGGTGTTTTTTGCCATCGGGCTCATTGGTGCCGTGCAGTTTGGCATTGTGTACCCGTGGCTCGTAGGCGGGCTCGTGATGGCGTTTTTTTTCGCCATCACGAACCAGCAGGTAAAGACGCCCGATCTTGGAATCGCCTATTTTGCCGGCGACCAGATCGGGTATGTCAGGCCGTTTGTGTATCTCAAATGGCCGTTCGTGTCGATTGACGTAATCGACATGAAGAAGATCTCCGTTCTCTTTGGCGATGACAACATCATCACCGAAGAGAATACATCAATCGGGATGAGCGGGACCGTCTATATCCAGGCGGTTGCCGAACATCTCGAAGAGGTGCTGGTTTTGCCGCAGAAGGAAGCGACGGAACTGGCGCGGCAGGCTGCCCTCGCTCGACTCCAGGTGGAGATTTCAGCACTCGGAGTCGTCGAAGGGCAGAGGAAGAAGTCGACGATCGCCAAAAAGATAGAGAGATCTGCCGACAAGGCGATCGGCGAAGGGTACCACGTTACAAACGTGGAGCTCAGTGATGTACGGGAGACCGTCATCACGGCGGCGGAGAAGATCCGCCGTATCGGTCTCGCCCACGCCAAAACGGCGAAGGCGATGCACGCTTCGATGGGCGACAAGGCCCATCAGGTGCAAATCGCTCAAGGATTGGGCGACACGGCGGTAAGAATCGCCGAAGCATTCGCTTCGGCAAAATCCGCCGCGAGGACCGACCTTGCGGAAATGAAGACCCTCGCCACGGAGGCGAAAGGTCTTCTTGAAAAATTAGCCGGTGGAGCCACCGGCAAGGAGGAAAAATGAGCCTTAAAAATTTCCTCTCGGAGAAGTTCTTTCTCCGAGAGGCGGACAAGGGTTCTGGCAAAATGCCGGGGTCGCACACTATCAAATGGTGGGCGGTCGCGGCACTCGCGGCACTGATCATAGTGAGTATGTTCAGTGCCGCCGCCGACGCGATGCAAATCCACAAGATGTGGATCATGCCAGCGGTCGGCATAGTTGTCGGAGCATTCTTTTGGAAGAAGATCGCCGTGGTAATCGGCGAGCTCTTCCAGACGCCAGTCGCGCGATTTGGATTTCTTCTGGGAGTCTACACCGCCCTTGCGTGGGCGATGTATCAATTTCTCCCGAAGATAATCCAAGCGCGCTGGGGAGCGAGTGAGCGAGCCGTGTGGCTCTTGCTCGTTCCCGTCGGGTTCTTCGCGATCCCGGCGCTCTGGCACCTGCTCGGGCCAGCGAACCTTCTCCCCGGCGACGCGAAGATTGTGCGTCGGGGATACAGGGGCCTCGCGATGGGGATTTTGATCTTCATCGCATGGTCGTACTGGGTGGAGACCCAGCCGACGCGGCTCTTCGACCCAGAGGGGCAATCGCTCTTCTGGGTCGACGAAAACGGAGCAAAGGCGTACTTTGCTCCCGGGGTGGACCCGCTAAGCGGCGTTCCGCTTCGGCAGGGAACCAAGGAGGATGCCGAGCGGATTCTCGCCAGTGGAAGCGGATTCCCCCACTGGGGCGATGGGTCGCTTCTCGCGTCGGTGGACAAGTTGTTCACCGACGTCTCCGTGGACATCGACATCAAAGGCCCAGTATGGAAGTTTTGCTGGGACGAGATAGAGATGGCATCGGGGGAGGACCCGAACAGGTTGGAACGTAACCACTGTGACGAAGCAATCGTCACAAGATACGTTCCGACCGGAAACAACCTTGGTTTTTCAGAAATGGAGTTTGATGTCATCTGGAAAGTCAAAGGGGACGGCGTAGGGCCGCGGGCGCACTGGGAGTGGAACAAGCGTTCCTCCCCGACACGCGGAACCTACACCCAGGACGGGGACCCGGGGAACCCCGACCACGGAGTGTGGTGGGGTCTCACCTACGACCGCGAAGGTAAGCGGTTTATAGGTGGTGTTTTCAAGGACGCGGACGGGAATTTGTATAATTTCCGTCTCGGAAGTCCACGTTCGTGAAAAGGTCGGACCTTTTCACGGCATAAGGGCGGAGGAGCATGAAGCTCCCCCGCCCTTTTTTATTTTTTGCCCAATTGTGCCTATTGTGCCGAAAATTTAAATCCTAAACAAATTGTAAAGGACCGACCTTGCGGTACGATCGTGAAAAGGTCGGACCTTTTCACGATAACAAAAAATCGTTCCGCTTTAAGTGGAACGATTTTTTGTTTAACGTGTTTAACGCGATTTATCGTTTCAGACTTATCGTTTACGAAATGATGGATTCATCAATTCCGAATGTTTTTGCCACAAGATGCAATATCCCATACACCGCGATCATGATGAACATTCCCACAATTCCCCAGACAATATGCAGTCCTCCTTCCGTTCTCGCCTCTTCATTGTCGGCATTTTTGATGTACTTCAACACCCCTGCCATAAAAACAATAAGCGCGATGGCAAAGAAGAGAACAATGATCGGATTGAGAATAATGTCGTTGATCTTCTTGAGCGTGTCGTCAACCTCAACAGGAATCGCCGGCGCGGCGTATGCGATGTTGTAATACATGTGTATGTTCCTTATGGGGTGAACGGTACTACGGCTGGTATATCCGGTGCACTAACTGTAACATTAGATAACCCGAACGTGTTGACCAAGATGTTCACCAGGCCCCACACGGACACCATGACGAAAATTGCGATAATGCCAAATATCATCTTTCCGCGCGCCGCTTTACGTTTTTCTTCGTCATCACCGGCTCCAACAAACAAGAATACATTCCAGACAAAGTAAAGAACAGCGAGCGAAATGATAATCGGCATCACCGTGTTTATAAA
>PFQT01000052.1 GCA_002788135.1 Candidatus Yonathbacteria bacterium CG_4_8_14_3_um_filter_46_25 | reverse complement strand
CAGTATTTTCGTGTTTCCCATTGTTTTCAAAGTGCTCGTCTACTGTCAACTATACACTGACCCAGTGCAGGGGGTTGACAAAAAAGATGTTTCGTGTACACTAGTACCTATAGCGACTTGGGAATCCAAGCCGTTAATTATTAGAATTATCCATCAAAACATGGACGAAGAAAATGACAAGAAAGGTACTGAAGAAGGTACCGATACGAACGATGAGAAAGAAGAGGGTGAAACCGAATAGTCAACCCGCTCGTTCAAAACAAAAGCCCGCGCGGTTGCGCGGGTTTTTGTTTTTTGGTACTATGCACTCTGTTGTCGTGCGGTTTCGATAGGAAGACCATTTTACTGGCTGGTGTCCGCGGGCGGTAGAGGCGGGTATAGTTTAGTGGTAGAATGACTGCCTTCCAAGCAGTAGACGAGAGTTCGATTCTCTCTACCCGCATAAGACATGCTGACTTTTAGGGAATCAAGCAAGAAAGGAGTTTTGCAAGAGACGGACAGGCGGGGGCGGGGAATCGTTCACTTACCACCGAAGCATTAGCGGCGGGGCGAAACTCCGTAATTCAAAGTCGAAAAAATTATGGGAACATCAAGAAAAAACAAGCGAAAAAGTGTTAAGCAACGACGCAGGAAAAAATTGCGGCGGCGCAATCGGCATAAGAATAAATAGCGCGTCAGTTTCCAATCTTCAAATTCAAAAACCTCCGCTTATATAGCGGAGGTTTTTGAAAAGTGGGATTGTTGCGCGTTAAAACTACTTTACCGCGTCTTTGAGCGCTTTTGCGGCCCTGAACTTCGGTACGCGCATTGCCGGAACTTGAATGGCTTCCCCGGATCGTGGATTGCGCGCCGTTCGGGCGGCTCGATCCTTAGCCGAGAAAATACCAAGACCGGCGATCGATACTTCTTCTCCTTTTTTGAGAGAATCAATGATCGAATTTACCATTGTATCTACCGCGCGTTCCGCAGAAGCTTTTGTTCCACCGATTGTTTGATTCACCGCTTCGACGATTGCTTGTTTGTTCATAAGATTATTTATTTTTTTATTATTCTTAAAAACGTGGGTTTTCGACCTTTTAACGTAATCAACCCGCTAAAGCAGGAATGACCCTCATCTAATCATAAATTATATAATAAGGCGCATTTTTTACGCAATACCGTTGTGTATAACGGATTTACCGAGCGTACTCAATTACGCGGTTCTCTCGTATCACATTCACCTTGATCTCTCCTGGGTATTTTAGCTCACTTTCTATTCTTGTGGCTATTTCTCGGGCTATTTTCCGTGCATCAAGATCGGAAATTTGCTCCGGAGTGACAAAAACCCTTATTTCCCGCCCCGCTTGGAGTGCATAGCTCTTCTCAACACCAGGGAACGAATTTGCTATTGCTTCAAGGTCTTGGAGACGTTTGAGGTAATTTTCCGCGCTATCTCTCCGCGCTCCCGGACGACCTCCCGAAATAGCATCCGCGGTCTGTACAATAATCGATTCAATGGTTTCGTACGGATATTCTTCATGGTGTGACTGCATCGCCTGTACGATCTTTTCATCGGCGCCAAACTTTTGAAGTATTCGGCGGCCTATCTCAACGTGGGTTCCCTGGATCTCATGGTCGACCGCCTTTCCAATGTCGTGAAGGAGCGCGCCTGCTCGCGCGATGGCGACATCGGCGCTCAATTCCTCGGCCAATATACCGGCAATATGCGCCATCTCGATCGAATGCTGAAGAACGTTTTGTCCATAGCTTGTGCGGAAATAGAGCCGTCCTAAAATAGAGATGATTCGCGGATCGAGATTGAATACTCTGCATTCGTACGCCGCTTGCTCCCCTTTTTCTTTTATGATCTTATTGATCTCAACGCGTGATTTTTCAACCATCTCCTCGATCTTTGCGGGCTGGATCCTTCCGTCGAGAATAAGATTTTCGAGCGCGACCCGAGCGATTTGCCTTCGTACCGGATCAAAGGATGAAATGACGATCGACCCGGGCGTATCGTCGACAATAATCTCTACCCCAGCCGCGCGCTCGAATGCCTTGATATTTCTCCCTTCTTTTCCAATGATTTTTCCCTTGATGTCGTCGGAAGGGATAGATAGGGCGGTGGTCATTGACTCTGATGCTGTTGATGATGCCAATCGCTGTATGGATGCCGCAAGGATTTCTTTCGCTTTTTTATCCAGTTTCTCAAAGCCTTCGTTCTCAAGTTTTCTCATTCGTACCACTAAATCCTCCTCCATCTGCCGCTCCATTATCTTGAAGAGCTCTTCTTTTGCCGTTTCTTTGTCGAGCGCCGAAACGCGCTCAAGCTCGCTTTCGATTCTTGTTGTCTCGTTTAAAGCTTTTTCTTTCAACGATTTGATCTCCTCAATCTTTTGTTTGATGTTCTCGACCTCTTGGTCGATATCGGATTGTCGTTTATCAAGGAGTTCTTCTTTTTTCATCAGACGCTCCTCTTTGCGCTTGTACTCTTGTTCTTTTTCTTTTTCCTCTTTTTTGAGGTCGTCGAGTGTTTCTCGTGACTTTTTTTCGGCCGCTTCGGTTATCTTCTGCGCGTCTTCTTTGGCCGCAAGAATCATTTTTTTGATCTCAAGCTCCATTGATCCCCGTTTTCCGAGGGACACTATCCACCGCAGGAAATACCCAAAAGCCGTGCCGGCTATTCCCACGATCACGATGACTAACAATATTTCTAATTCCATGGTAAGCGATCAGCTCTCGCTCCGTGTTTCCCTGTTTTTCACAATAGACCTCCTAATATTACATCTGGGTTTTCTTCAACAATGGTTATTGAAACATCTCTTCTAAAAATTCAGCACCTATTCCCATTTTCCGTTGTTTTTGGTTGTTTTGTGAGTATCGGTAATCACACAAAGCAGAGTCAATATTTTATTAACTAAAATCTGCTAAAGTAATTTAATAATAGCAGATTATCGTGCCGATGTCTAATGTACCATTATTTTACCTTAAATTATAAAATAGCTTCTACTGCGGTCTTCGCAGAGGTGCGATTTCATCCCTCATCCTCAATTTTGGTAGCCCTGCTACGAAAAACCTCGGCTTCGGGCGAACTCACGTTTCTGCGAAATCCTCGCGACAAACCTATTTCGTAATTTACGGAGTAAAGGAGAACATTGAGGCGAGACGGTTGGTTCCTGTCCAAAATGTTCACACTCACACTGAAGCAGTGCCGGGCGATTTTTTGGGTTTATAAATCTCGTCGATGAGTTTGTATTTTTTCGCTTCCTCAGCGGTCATGTAGTAGTCGCGGTCGGAGTCTTTCTCAACCTCCGCCATTGGTCTTCCGGTATTTTTCGCCAATATTTTGTTCAAGTTCTCTTTGACGCGCAGGATGTGTTTTGCCGTAATGGCGATGTCAGATGCTTGTCCTTCGACTCCGCCCATGACCTGGTGGATCATAATCTCGGAATTGGGGAGTGCGAACCGCTTGCCTTTTTCACCCGAAGAAAGCAGTACAGCCGCGGCGGAAGCCGCTAGCCCGATACAAATGGTCGAAACGTCCGGCTTGATGTGGTTCATGGTGTCATAGATCGCCATAGCAGCGGTCACAGACCCTCCCGGTGAGTTTATGTAAAGCTTGATGTCCTTTTTTGAGTCTTCAGATTCAAGAAACAAGAGCTGAGCGATAACATTATTGGCGACATTATCTTCTATTGCTCCCCCAAGGAAAATGATGCGTTCTTTTAATAGACGCGAATATATGTCATAGGCTCGTTCGCCGAACTGTGATTTTTCAATAACGGTTGGTATAAGCATGATTTTTAGGTGTTTTTAGCTGATAGAGCGCAGTATACCGCGCTTTTTCTTAATATACAATATAGTGGATATCATGTATATAATGTGTGGATAAATAATAATTAAACTTTTCAATCGGTATCATGCCGTTCAAGTATCTTCCTAAATGGATTCTCTCGTAGTTGTAGAAGTGTA
>PFQT01000051.1 GCA_002788135.1 Candidatus Yonathbacteria bacterium CG_4_8_14_3_um_filter_46_25 | reverse complement strand
AACGATTTTTTCTTTGACACGCGACTCGAATTTCTTGGTAAGTGGCGGCGACAACTTATTGCTGAAAGTCTAGGAAAGCGGCATGATACGACGAAAGATCGCATCGGTATTACTCTCATCGTTTTCATCGGGTCGATTGGTGGTGGTATTTGCAATCTCAATGTGTGGCTACGGGATGTTGAATTGTTCACCTTACGGTCACACGAGAAGGACAACATGAGGAGCAAGGGCTTTTTATGTGGATAAGGGGGGTAACTTTTTTCTGAGGGGTTTGTTAGAATATAGGAAATGAGTCGTAAACAACAAAAACTAGTTGCTCTAATCCTTGGTGGAATTATCGCGCCGTGTTTCGCTTTTGGCGCTTTTCCCAACCCGATAAATGAATACGATAATGTGTATTTGCTTCTCAATTTCTATTCGCTCGTAAGCGCTATGGTCGTTGGCTTGGTTACCACTGCTGTTGTTCTCGTCAATGGAAAGAGAATGAAAGGAGGTGTTCTTGGGTCCGTTTTGAACTTTTTCGGCATCGGGATGCTCTTTATGTTGGGAGGGTTCCTCTTTTCTTTTGCGACAGGGGTCATTTCTGAGAATATCGCCGATATGCTCAATAGCGTGCTCAATATTATCGGGTTTGTGATTATGGCCGCCGCGGGGAATAAGCTTTTTGCGGTTACGAAACAAAAATAAAAAATATCATGGATAATACCGAACAGTACAAAAATCTCATGTCGGAGATTATCGCGAAGCAGATTGTTATTCTTGGCCCGGAGATCGCTGTTTTAAAAGCAAGGAATGTCCCGAGTCTCACCGTTTCCGATGATGGGAGTGTGTCTGAGATAAACGGAGAACCAGACAAAGCACTGCAACAACTGATAGATAATTATGTTGAACTGTCAGGACAGATCGTAAAGAATGCGCTTGGGACCATCTTCTTAAAGTATCCTTCAGTCAACAAGCCAGGTGGCTACAAGTGAGTTTTGCGCATGGCATCGACCGGCGTTTGAGGTCGCGGCGGCAAAATAAATGCAAGGAACCGCTCTTATTTTTATAATTTTTTTGTTCTCGACTGTTGTCGTAGTCTTTTCTCTTTGGTGGAACTTTAGTTTGAGAAAGGAGATTGATAGAAAGGAGGAGGACACGAAACATCGAATGTACGAACTTGCCGTGCTCAAAGAACTCGGTGATCGGATAAGCTACTCGCTCAATATCGAAAAAATCGCCGATATTATCACCGGCTCTTTGGGGCAGTTGATCGAATATGATGTTTCGGCGTACATGATACTTGAGCCGGATAAGGTATTCATCAATATCGACTTAAAAAATCCTGTTTCTGCCGATTTTATTAACGAGATGAGAAAGCGAATGTTCGAATCGGTCTCGGCACTTCTCGGAAAGGATTTTTCCGCGACAAAGAGGGAAGAGGTCACCACCGGGGCGATCGTTTCAAGCGAGGAAAAGGATATCGTACAATCGTTCTTTAACATACCACTCGTGATTGGAGATGAAGTTGTCGGAGTTTTGACAGTCGCCGATAGGAGAGGAGGACTCTACAAAGAGAACGAAATGACGATTCTTTATAAGATTGTCGCTCAAGCATCGCGTGCGGTTTCCCGCCTCAGGGAGGCTGTTATGAAAGAGGAAGAGAAGATCTCGGCTATGATCGAAACCATTCGGGACGGGATCGTAATGACAGATAGGGATTATCGCGTGATTGTGGCAAATCCATCGGCAAAAGCGCTTGCCGGTCTTAAGAAGGAGGAACGGCTGACCATCTTCGATATCATCAAAGCGACCGAGGGGAGCATTGATGTGCGCGGGCGACTTGAGGAAAGTATGAAGATCGGTAGGACGTTTACTATTGCCGATGTACTCGTTAAAGATCAAGTCTTTGAAATATTCGTGGCGCCGGTCAAGGCGGGTGTCGGAGAGGGGATTGAAGCTCTTGGCGGTGTTATCATTTTTCACGATGTCTCGGGAGAAAAGGCGGCCGAGAGAATGAGGGAGGATTTTGTTTCCATGATGGTTCATGAACTGCGCTCTCCGCTCGATGGGATCAAAAAAATGGGGGAATTCATTAATAGCGATGCTGCGATCTGCAAAGACGAGGGCGCTCTTCGTGAGTATATGCACATGATATACGACAGTTCTTCCGATATGCTCGATTTGGTGAATGATCTTTTGGATGTCGCAAAGTCGGAAGCGGGAAAGTTTGATATCGATCCTCGGCCGACAAATCTGCGGCAAATTATCGCGGAGCGAATAAAATTCTTTGAAACGGTCGCCAAGAGTGACGAAGTCGAGCTCGCTTCGCTCTTTGGTGAGCATGTTCCCGACGAGGTGTTTGTCGATCCCGGCCGAATCGCTCAAGTGCTCAATAATTTAATATCGAACGCGCTTAAGTTTACCGCTCCCGGCGGCAAAGTTATGATTCAGACATTGTTTCATCGGAAGGGAACCAACGTTGCCGCTGAGGCATCCGTGGCGGGAGTAGAGTGGTTCGTAAAAGATGGCGATGACGTGCTCAAGGATCATCCAGATTGTATTGTGATGGCCGTTACCGACACAGGAGAGGGGATTTCAGAAAAAAGCAAAGGGATGCTCTTCAATAAATTCAAACAATTTGAAGCGTCAGCAAAGTCGAGTAAGCGCGGTACCGGCCTTGGTCTCGTCATTGCCAAAGCGATCGTCGAGGCGCATGAGGGCAAAATCGGCGTTGATTCGCGGGAGGGTGTCGGGAGCACGTTTTACTTCACTATTAAACAGTAAGGTGCTATACTGTAATAGTATGAAAATCTTGATCGTTGATGATGATAAAATCTTTTCGAAGGTTCTTAAGGATGGTATTACGGCCAAAGGAGAAGGAAAATACGAAGTTGTGTTGGCGCGTGATGGAGAGGAGGGGATAGAGAAGGTAAAAAAAGAACACCCCGGTCTCATTCTTCTTGACCTTGTTATGCCCGGCATGGACGGAATACAATTTCTTCGAAAATTAAGAACGATACCGGAATTGTCAGACATTCCGGTATTCATCAATTCACAGATGTCAGACATCAAAAAAATAAGTGAAGGACTCGAGCTTGGTGTCAAAGGGTATATCGTAAAAACCGATTATAGCATTGATGATATTGTGCGTCGCATTGACGACGTGCTTCTTGATGAAAAAGAATAGTCTGAGATATTTCCGTGATCTATGGGGACAGGACTTAGAGACAAAAAAGTCTTAGTGATGGGACTTGGCATGTTTGGCGGCGGAGTGTTTTCCGCGCGTTGGCTCCTGTCTCAGGGCGCCCATGTTACGATAACCGATCTCAAAAACAAGCTCGAACTCGCAGGGTCTCTTAAGAAAATAAAAGGACTGAACAAGGTCACATTGGTTCTTGGGGAACATAGGGCAGATGATTTTATGAAGAACGATATTATCGTTGTCGGCCCGGCTGTGCCGCGTGAAAGTGATTTTTTAAAAATAGCGAAACGAAACAAAAAACAACTTGAGAATGATGCCAGTTTGTTCTTTCGTTTTATTGATCGCCCGGTGATCGCGGTTACCGGTACGCGCGGCAAGACGACGACCACGAATTACATAGCGCAACTGCTCTCGGAGAAATACGGAACGATTATTCCATGCGGGAATACTCCTGCAAACCCGCTTTTACGGGAGTTCGGGAAAAGGGGAAGCAAAAAACGACCGGTTGTCGCTGAGCTTTCATCATGGCAACTTGAATTTCTGCCGAGCGCGCGCCGTTGTCCGAGTATCGCTGTCATCACGAATCTCTACCCTGATCATCTCAATCGGCACAAGAATATGGAGGACTACGCGCGAGCAAAGGCGAATATTTTTCGCTATCAAAAGAAAGATGATTTTTTGATACTTAATTATGATAACTCATGGACGCGATTTTTCCTCTCTCGCAAACCGAAGTCGCTGTGTTATTTTTTCTCTCGCAAAAAACTTCCGCTGACATTAAATGGAATATATTGTGACGGTGGAACGCTTGTCTATCGATCCAACGGCGTTGAGCGAATCTTGGTAGATATGAAAAATTTTGAAAGGGAGCGCGGGGGACACAATGTTGATAATCTCATGGCGGCCGTGTTGGCGGCGACACTTCTTGATTCCGGCATGGTTGTTACGCCACGAATGCTTCGTGAGCTCAAAGAAGTTCCGTTACGCCAAGAGACGGTGTTTCACAACGAGAAGATTATTGTGATTAACGACAGCGCGGCGACATCGCCCGATGCGGTCGTGCAGGCGATTAAGCGGTTCCGTCTGCAAAACATAGCGCTCATCACCGGCGGCACCGACAAGAATCTCGATTTTGCGCCGCTTGCTCGCGAGATCAAAAAATACATACCCGTGGCGCGACTTATTTTGCTTGCCGGGTCGGCGACCGATAGACTGGTTCAAAAACTCCACGCGATAAAATATTTTACCGCGACACGGAAGCCGAAACGATTTGAAACGCTCAAAGAATGTTTCAATGAGGCGTTACGCGCCGTTGACGGCAAAAAGGGAATAATCATATTTTCGCCCGGCGCGGCGAGTTTTGAGAAATTCAAAAATGAATTTGATCGTGGAGCGAAGTTTAACCGGTTGGTGAAGAGAAAAAAGGTGGCGACAAAATCAAGATTAAGAAAGAACTAATCTTCTCCCCACTTGGGAGTCCGACTCCCAAGTGGGGAGAAGAGGCGACAAAAAATAGTACATTCAATAAGTAATTGCAACGCTTGTTTTCTCCAATAATACCTCAAGCGGAGTTTTCTCGCCAAATCTTTTTCTTTTTGTCATACGCTCGATATTTTACCAAGCGTTGCATTTATACGTTGAATTAGGGAGGAAAGGATTGACAAATAGACATTTTTGTGTAATCTCTAGCATAGAATATCGCGTGTTGATCGGAATGATCGGCGCGCGGTTAGACACACAGAACATCACAATTAAAAGAAAGGAGGTCCGACTGGAAAGAAGATGGACTGCCCCGCGCATCCTGCGCAGGGTAGACTTTTTTGCGGGCATGAGACCCGCACGGAGAGAGAGATGAACAATTGGAGAGATGGCGGCGCCAAAAGCGTCGAAGTTATCGAGGTGAGCGGTTTCAACCCGCTCGGTGCCGCCTTGCTCGCGGCCATGACGAAGAAGGCGGCCGTGGCGAAGGTGCCGCCGTTGCAGGGAAGCAAGCCGCTTCCCGTGATCGGGGAAGAGAGCATGCTCTCTTCCGAGGAGATTGCCGCGGAGGTGGCGGAGGTGCACAAGCGCCGTGAGTGGGCGGAAGGCGCCGGCGCGTTCCTCGAGAAGGCGCAGGCGCGTCTCGCGGCGATCTACGGGATCGCCGATTGGTCCCTCTCCCGGAAGCTCGGGGAGGAGGTTGGCGCAATCTTGTCCAAAATGGACGAAATTGCGCAAGCAGGCGACGAGAACCTTCGTCGTCACGTTGAGTACGCACGGCTTCTCTCTGCCGTGCGGGCCATCACTTCGGATGAAGCCGGGGTCGCGCGGTTTGCGCGGGAGATTGTCCCAACACTTCTCGCGAGCGGTCGGTACACGATCGCGTCGCGGGACGATGTCCAGCGGTATAAGTCCGGGCATCGCGGCGCGCTTCCTAGTGGTGCCTTCTGGCTGTCAAGGAAGACGTATTTTCCCTACCAGCCCAAAGAGGGCGAGGAGAAGAGCGCGGCGCAGTACGCTCTCGAAACCGAGGTGCGGAAGGCGCTTCGTCGTCTTCCGCTCGGGAAGAGGAGCGACCGCGATCTCTCCGCCCGCACCGATCTCAACAGGGAGGGGAATGACTTCCTCTCCCGTGTCGAAGGCCTGTATGGCTTCGATGTTCCCCCGCGCAACCTGCGCGGGAAGAGCATCCAAGGCGGTTTCCTTGTTGTTTCCGTCGCGCCGGTGCGCAACGGTGATGACTTTAAGGTCATCCGACCCGTTGACGGGAGCGGGGCTTGCAGTTACGCCCGCGAGGAGGCCGGGAAGTGGTATCTCACATCCCTCTCCCCGCAAAGAGTGCGGGAGAACAAGAAGCTCCCGCCCCAGGCGCTTCTTCTCGCGCGCCACCTCAACATGGCGCTCGCTCCGGTCTATAGCGAGCGCAAGCGGCTGGAAGCGCTTGCCGCGGAGTGCGGCGAGTGTGAGGAGTAAGTTATTTCTGCGCCCCGGCAGGTAATACCATGCGCCTGCCGGGGCGCATTTTTTTTTGGGGGGGGGGAGAAAGGGGAAAAATGCGAAAGGTTGCTGTTCTCGTTGACTACGAGAACATGATACTGGCTAGCGTTCCCGCCGGCCAGGTGATCGATTTCGATTCTCTGATGCGTTCCATACGCGATGAGATCGGGGTCGTGAAGGTCGCGATGGCGTTCCTCCCGCTCGGGGCATTTCTCTCAGATCAAACAATTCGCAACCTTGACGAGGTTGGAATTGATTGTGTCGCGTGTCCCCGCTATGACGTGGCGGGAACAGGGAAAGAGAAGGACAAGGTCGATTCGCGGATGATCGCGCTCGCGAAGAAGCTCTTCGACGAGCATAGCGATGTTACTGATATCGCTATCATCTCGAATGACGGCGACTTTACTCCGTTGGTGACGTTCTTTCAGCACCGAGGAAAGACCGTCACACTCTTCGGCCTCGGAGAAATTTCCGGCGCCTTGAAACGGGTGGTTGATATTGTGCGTATCGCTCCCGTTAAGAATAGTTGATGTGACACTCGCGTTCAGGAAGTTTTCTGGACGCGGGTTTTCTTTTTGTCCCCCGCCATCGTTGTATACGGTCGCACAAAGCGATAGCGCAAAGGGCGAGTGCGCCGGAATTTTTTTGGTATCGATATGCGCCGCGCATGAATACCACAAAGAAATACCGCAAGGAGACACCATTGTTCCTTTCGCGTGTTTTCCTTCACCACTTTTTTCACCCTTTCCTTCACCTTGGCAGAACCTACCACTATTTTCCACGGTCGTGGAAAATAGTGGTAGGTGTGTTTCGTGATAAGCGAGAGCGTACTCCGCGCAACCATCCGCCCTATCGTAGTGCGGCCGCACTACGATAGGGCGCAAGAAAGAATCCGTACATTGACTTTTTTCCCCGCTCGGGTATGATGATGATATATTCGCCCCCGAGGGCGGTTTTTAATAAGAACGATAATGTTATGAAAGTCATTGATTACTTTAGGGATACGAAAGGGGAACTCAAGCACGTCAGTTGGCCGACGCGCCACCAGACAATCTATTTCACGATTGTTGTTATTGTTATTTCCGTGGGGACGGCGGCGTTCCTTGGTTTCTTTGACTTTGCTTTCATCGTCTTCTTTGGAAAAATAATCGGAGTGGCGCGATAGCGCAGCGTAAACGCACACAAATATGTCAAAACAACAACCATCACAAGAGAGAAATTGGTATGCAATCCACACCTATGTCGGATACGAAAACGCGGTCATGCGCAACTTGAAACAGCGCATCGAGTCGCTCAACATGGAAGACAAGATTTTCAATGTTATTGTGCCGATAGAAAAGAAGATTAAAATAAAAGGGGGCAAACGGACCGAGGTCGAAGAGAAGATATACCCCGGTTATGTGCTTGTCGACATGGTTGTTACCGACGATTCGTGGTATGTGGTGCGCAACACGCCGCGAGTGACCGGCTTTGTCGGCGCGGGGGTCGTGCCGGTGCCACTTGATGCCAATGAGGTTGAATCGATATTCAAACGGATGAAAAGCGACACGGTCAAACATAAGATTGACTTTCTGGTCGGCGATCCGGTCACGATCAATGATGGGCCATTCAAGGAACTTGAAGGAAAGATCAGCGAGGTTGATGAGGATCGGGGGAAGGTTAAAGTCCTTGTTTCCATGTTTGGGCGCGAGACCCCGGTTGAACTTGACTTCCTGCAGGTTAAGAAAATATAGTCTATGGCGTACCTCTTGTCGGCTTCATTTGCAAATTGTCGGCACTTGGGGTAGTATCGAATGGAACTTTGCGTGTATCAAAATAAATAAAAAAGAAAAACCATGGCGAAGAAAATAATGAAAAAGATCAAACTGCAGGCGCCGGCGGGGAAAGCGAATCCTTCGCCTCCGCTCGGTCCTGTTCTTGGGCAGGCCGGTGTCAATATCAGCGAATTTATGACACGATTTAATGATGCGACAAAAGAAATGATTGGCGACATTATTCCCGTTGAATTAACGGTGTATGAAGATCGAAGTTTTGATTTTATACTAAAAATGCCGCCTGCCGCGAACCTCATCATGAAGGCGGCTGGTGTCGATAAGGGGTCCGGAAAGAATCTCGTTAAGAAAGCGGGGAGTATCACCACGGCGCGTGTACGCGAGATCGCGGAGAAAAAAATGCCCGACTTGAACGCTCACGACCTTGATGCCGCGGCAAAGATCATCGAAGGGACGGCACGCTCAATGGGCATTGAAATAAAATAACGCTCAAAAGATTAGATTCACCATAATAAAGAACCCCCGCGAGGCTATTGCCTCGCGGGGGTTTTCCGTTATCGTTGCACGATGTCATGTTCGCCGCGTCGCACATCGAAGCGATCGTGGTCGTCATCCAGATGAAGGACTAGCCCGTAGTCCCCATATAATTTAAGCATTGCCGTCGCCATTTCCCGGGCACGTTTTCGGAGTGTCGGATGAACAAAACGCGTCGCCCGCAGTTCAACGAGATAAGTGAATTCTGGAATGGTCCCGCTGATACGGTTTGGGATTTGATATCCCATTGCGATGTAATACTGCCGCTCGAAAGGGGACAGGAAATTTCCATCGCGCTTGAGCTGCGCGATCGCCCGATCTTGTTCTTCAATGAGGTTTTGCGCTTCCGTCTTGAGCGCGGAAGGAAGTTCGTCAAGATACCACGGTTCAAATCCGATGTCCGTAACAACCAGTGGCATTTGTTGAATGACCGGCCGGTGTCGTTGTACGTCGCGGAACGAACCGAAATCAAGCCAGAATCCGAATTGCAGTGTTCCGCATTCGCCAACGATTCGCGGAAGTTCGGTTTTTGGCGGTCGGCGGCGCAATAAGTGTTCGTACTGTCCGAGTTGTCTTCTGTCGACACCGTCTCTCTCGACCTCGAATTCCTTACAGAGCCACTTATTACGAGTGAAGTACATGTGTTCGCTCAAAAGCATCGCATTATACTCCTCCATTTCCGCGTGACGCTTTTGACCGAACGAGCTTGGGAATGCTTCCTTGAGAGCGTCTTCGATCGCATTGGCAACGTCGCGTACTTCGTGAAGCGGATGGTGGCGTAAAAGCATAAGGTGGTCGACCGCCTGACGCAGGTTGGTGTGCCACGCGAGATTGGTCGCCGCTCCCGCCGGAAGAAATCCGCGCATAACATCGAATGACCTTGCCCTGATAGCTTTTTCGTAGGTAATCTCATTTTCGCCTGCTTGTCTCGGAAATCTCTCCGTGAGAAAATCTTGCAAAACGCTGGTTCCACGCAGGTAGAACAAACGCCACCGATTGAGCACCGCCGTTCCTTCCGGCGTATCTGTTGGATCAAAAAACGACTGCTTGGCAAAATCAATGAATCGGGTTGACGCTTCTTGCCCCGAGTAGAGCGGCCAATCCTGGATCGCTTTTGCGGCGAGCATCGAAACACCCTCGATGAAGATGGTGCACGTGCCGCAGTCGCCGATCGACTTGTGTCCGTACCCGACATAGAACAAGGACATAAATCGCTCAGAACCCTCTCTCTTGAGTACCTCAAGATGACGCGCAATTCCTCCAGCCGAGCGCGAGTGGAGCGCTTGGAGCATAGCTTCCGCTTCTGGATTGATGATCGCCCCCGTGTTGAGCACGAGTATCATCGCATCGTTCGACGTTCTTCGAACAACATGTTTCAAATTCTCAGTTGACATGGGCATTTCTCTGCCTCCCTTATAGGGTTGATAACGATACGACAATGACCTTCTGCCGTCGAGTATACGAAGTGGGACGAAAAGATCAAATGTTGCGCCATCGGCAACACTTTGCGTTATTCATGGCTTTGTGATAGTACGAAAGGAGACTTGAACTTCACAACAGAAGGAGATGTTCAATGATACTGCCCATGCAGACACTTCGAGGTATCGCGCAAGGCGTCGCCGAGGACCCGATGATACGCTCGCGAAGAGGAGCGATCAGCGACGCGCAGATTCAGATGGCGACGGTTGACTGCTCGCTTGGTGATCGAGTGTACCACATGAATGTGGCGGCGCTCCCATCGCAAGGCGAGCGAGTGGCGGATTTAATCGATCGCTTCTCTCCGTTTAATTTTGCGATTCAGGAGACCGGAACGATGCTGACGCGCGGGGCGTGTTATCTTGTTCCTCTCAACGAGTCTTTGGCGCTTGCGAAACAGTTCTCCGCGGTTGCTTCTCCAAAAAGTTCAATCGGAAGGACCGATACGTTCGTTCGGGTCATTGTTGATCATGAGACGCAATACGATCGCACGGAGGCGGGATATAACGGCCCGCTGTATCTTGAGATCATGCCTCTCTCGTTCAATACGATTATCACGCCCGGCCTTGAAATGACGCAATTCCGCGTGCGTGACCGGGAAGAGTTGCTCTCGGATGGCGCGCTTGCGGCGCTTCACTCGGAGTATGGAGTCATACACGGCAAAGACGGCGGCGTAATGCCGCTTGACGATGTTGAAATCTTTAATCGGGGGTACTTTTTTCATATTGATCTTAGCCGGGATGTCGTCGGTTTCGAGGCAAAGGCAAATCCGACTGCCTGTCTTGATCTTTCGGGAAACGGCCATCACGAGGTCGAAGATTTCTGGATTCCGATCAAGCGGCCGCGGAATGATGATTTAGTGTTGACGCCCGGCAGATTTTATTTACTGACAACCAAAGAACGGGTAAGAATCCCACCTACCTGTTGCGCGGAGATCGTTCCCTACGATGTATCATCGGGAGAGTTCCGCAGTCATTATGCCGGCTTCTTCGATAATGGTTTCGGCGGTAAGGCGGGAACGCATGTTGTGCTCGAAGTGCGGGCCAGGGACGTTCCTCAGCGTCTCTATGACGGCCAGCGTATTTGTCGAATGGTGTTTGAGAGGACGCAAGAAGTGCCTAACCGGCTCTATGGACAAGGTGCCGGTTCGCATTACACAGGCGGCGGTCCGTCACTCTCGAAACACTTCAAGGATCGTGAAATCGCGTGGTCGGGATAGTGGTTACTTATTCCGAGCCCCGTCCTATTAGAAATAGGGCGGGGCTTTTCTTTTGCGCCGGTTACTGTGCTACAATAGCCGTATGGATTTTAGTAAATATCAAAAAGAATCGCGAAAAACGGCATTGTATCCAGATGTTGGCGGGAACTATATCTACCCGACGCTTGGTCTTGTTGGTGAGGCGGGCGAGGTTGCCGAGAAGATAAAAAAAGTGATTCGCGATGACGGTGGAGAGGTTTCTCCGGAAAAACGCGAGGAGATTAAAAAAGAGCTCGGCGATGTGCTCTGGTACGTGGCGCAGGTCGCTTCGGAACTCGGTCTTGAGCTTGACGACATCGCGCGAAAAAACATAGAAAAACTTTTTTCCCGCAAGGAGCGGGGGATGCTTGGTGGCAGTGGTGATAACCGATAACCATGACACGAAACGAACTCGAAGATTTGATACGAAAAACACTTGAAGAATTCATTTTAACACCGAACGGAAGCTTTCGTGTGGGAGCACCTCCGGCGGGAGTGCGCGCGGATTATATGACAAGCGCCGCGCTTATTTTTGCAAAACAGGCGGGGAAAACACCGCGCGTGTTGGCGGAAGAACTTGCCGCCGCTTTTCGGAGGACATCGGCTTGTGCCGATATTGAGATCGGCGTTGAAGGGCCAGGGTATATTAATTTCATATTGAACGAGACGGCACTTTTGAGATTATTCGAACGGTTCGCGCGCAGGCGCGGAAAAAATTTTGATTTTCGGTTGGGGCAAAAGATACACATTGAATTTATTTCGGCAAATCCCACTGGTGATCTGCATATCGGCCACGGGCGTGGCGCGTTTTATGGCGACATTCTCGCGCGGGTGCTTGAGGCCGCCGGCGCGAGTGTGACGCGTGAATATTACATCAACGACTCGCGGGAGAGCGTGCAGATACGAGAGCTCGGTAAAACGGCGCTCGGGAAAGGAAAACAGTATAAGACGACAAAACTCGAGGCGCTCATTGGTGAGACCGACTTTTCCGGCATGAGCGAAGCAGACGCAGGATTTGCCCTTGCCAGGAAGATCGAAAAAGCCAACGAGTATTTTATTGAAAAGAAGCTTGGTATCAGAATCGACCGCTGGTATTCCGAAGATGGCAACATTCGAGTGCAACAATTGGCCGAAAAAATAATTGGCGAACTGCGTGTCCAAGGGATGGTGATTGAGGAAGAGGGAGCGCTTTGGCTCGATACTTCTCGCGGGGGCGACGATGAAAAGCGCGTTATCGTGCGAAGCGACGGGAGCAACAGTTACTTCATCTCTGATATCGCCTATCACGCCGATAAGTTCTCGCGCGGATTCGATAGTGTGATCGATGTGTGGGGCGCGGACCACCACGGACACGTGAAGCGAATGATGGCGGTGAAGAATATGCTCGGATGGGAGGGTGATTTCCGCATTTTTATCACTCAACTTGTTTCACTCAAGGAAAACGGTACGAGCAAAAAAATGTCAAAGCGCGCGGGGACGATTATTTTACTTGAAGACCTTGTTGACGAGCTTGGTATCGACGTGGTGCGCTGGTTCTTTGCGGAGAAAGCGATCAGCACGCACATGGATTTTGACTTGGCGCTTGCACGTGAGCAGTCAGCGAAGAACCCGGTCTATTATGCGCAGTACGCGCACGCGCGCGCGCATTCAATCATCAAGAAAACGGAGGGGGAGAATATGGACGGGCGCGGCGTTATCGAATCCATCAAAGAACCTGCCGGTCGGGCGCTTGTCGTGAAGATTTTGCGTTTCTCCGAGGTGGTGAAAGATATTTCAGAGGATTATCAAGTGCACAAACTCACGACGTATTCCTACGAGCTTGCGAGTGCGTTTAGTCAATTTTATCGTGATGTACGCATACACGACCGCGGCAAGGTGAACAGCGGCGCGCTTGAACTGGTGAAGGTCGCCAAGCAAACCATTTCGGAGGCGCTCGCGCTCATGGGCGTCTCCGCGCCTGCCGAAATGTAGTGCCGGTAATTTATTGGACACCGAATGTCCAATAAATTACCGGCTATCAATATTTTTTTACAGTATTCCTGCAAAGAGAAAAATCGTGTATACTTTTTGTATACGATGTATCATAATGGGTTATGGCTTTTGAACACAAAACACTCGCGGAAAAATATTTATCCATCGCTCAAAACAAGAGTTATGGAAGCACGCCGGAAAAGAAGAGGTCGTTGCTCGGGAGGTTGTTGTTTGGCGCGAGAAGCAATACACTCGAACCGGAGCTGAAAGAATTGATTTTTGAAGAATTGGCGATTTTGGTAAAGAATGGTGTCATATCGGAAGAAGATTGTGACGGATTCAAGAAACTAGACGGCGATGCGCTCGTGATGGCGTACGATGAATTCCATGCCACGCGCGCGAGGGTATCTTAAAAATATCAGTCATTTTCATTTTATGGACAGATCGGCTATTATTGCGCTCCTTGTTCTTGGCTGTTTTGTGTTGGGAGCAGTGATGGTGATGGCCCCGATGTTTTCCAATGGCATCCCTTTTTATGGCGTGTTGCAGGAGTTCTATGAAAATACGACAGCGAAGCATGAAGAATTGGAAACAGATCAGGGATACGAAGACATCAGTCTGCTTTCAAAGTATGGTGGTAAGGAAAAAACATCCGCGCAAAAAAAGCCGATGAAAAGTTTATCGAAGGAGCGATAAAATGGGGACCATCGCGTGAAGCAGTTTCTGCCACGGTGATTGAACAAGCGTGGAGCTTTTTTGACGCGGGAGACACGGATGCCGCCATGCGGCGATTTAATCAGGCGTGGTTGCTTGACGCGGAAAACGCGGATGTATATTGGGGAATGGGGCTGATTGAAAACAGACGAGGCAACACGGACAGCGCCGTCGCCCTTTTCCAAGAGGGAATCGCTCATAACGGTGAGCATGCAATACTTCGGTGCAATCTCGCGAGTTCCTATCTGTATACATTATCGGAAGAGGTGAGTATTTCGCAAAAAGAAGACTACTTGACGAGAGCACGGCAAGAATTAACTACAGCGCTTGAGCTTGATCCCGAAAATTCTTTTTGCCACTCCGTTTTAGACGCACATGATTTCTTGATAAAAATCGGCGTTCAAAATATCGAGGATCCCGACCGCGATCGAGACGGCATATCGAATATTGATGAGATGAATATTTACGGGACCGATCCGGAGAATGCCGACAGCAACGGCAACGGGATTCCGGACGGCGAGGAGATATATAACGTGTGGCGGGCGTACATTCTCGGCGAAAAATCACCCGACAAAAACTCTGCGGATGTGGCGATGTGGAAGACCACTATCGCCCTCAATGGAACCGTGCCGAACTGGCATATCTCTTTAATGGCCGGGACCGTTCGGCAACAATTTGCCGAGATAGAGAAGGTCGTCGATAATGGCGCTCTCTCCGCCGCGCAGGCTGCAATCGACAAAGGAATCGCCACGGAGCCGAGATTTTCCGGATTTTACAACTACCAAGGTATCGTGTATGGCGAATCGGGGGACAAGAATAAAGAGATTTCGTCATACAAAAAAGCGATTGAGGTCGACTTACATAACGCGACCGCGCATATGAACCTCTCCATATTTTATCGGGAAGACGCGAACGATCCAATGGGCGCGCTTATGGAAGCGCTGATTGCCAACGCCATGGACCCGCAGGATTCGCATATTCAAAATGCGCTCGGACTCGCGTATTTTGCCTACGGGGATAACTCTGCGGCCGTCCGCGAACTGCGACGAGCGATTGAGCTTGACCCGAAATATGCGCAATCGTACAACAATCTCGGATTAGTTTATCGCGAGATGGGCGATTATCCGCAAGCGGAAGAGTATTGGAATAAGGCGCTTGAGAGAGACCCGTCTTACGTGAAAGCGTACAACAATCTGGGCGCTTTGTTCAAAGAGAAGGAAGAGTATCCCCGTGCGCTTGAGTATTTTGAGAAAGCGGTCGAGATTGATGCACATTGGTATCTTCCGCATCAAAATATGGGCACTATATATGCGCGAACCGGAGAAAGCGAGAAAGCCAAAGAGCATTTTGATATCGCTCTGTCTTTGGGGTCGCCGGACGCCGGGGAATCAAAGAAGAATTGAAGCTCCTTTCCTGGGGGACGTATATGAACGAACGGTATTCCTATACGGTGAGACACCCGAATGAGTGGAGAGTGTTTTCTTCCGCGGAATCTGCCGACGAGGGTGACCAGAGCGATTTCATGAGTTTTGGCGAGGAAATCAGCACACCTTCTTCCAAGACGCACGAATCCTACGAGACCTATCGCATAGAAGCGTATCCTCTCGGACGCGGCTTGACGCAAGACCAGATGATTCGCGAGATAGAAAAAAAATTTGACGCGCCGCAATATGGCGGGAAGGCGCGCATTGTCAAAGACATCAAGGGGCTCGGCGGGTTTACGGCAGAGGTCATCGTGGTGGAAGTTGATAAGCCGGAATACCGCGGGTATCGATGGTATTACATCCTCATGAGCGCGCAGACGAAACGCGGGGTGATAACCTACAAGATTTATAATGCACAGCCGGCACCGGGGATGTATGACAATTTTGATCTGTTCTATCGAACCTTTGAAGTTGTGCCCCACTGACCCTTTCCCCATAGGTTAGCGAAAAATGCGCCACTTTCGTTTTCCGCTTGTCCTTCCCGCAAAAAACCCCTTTTCACCGTCATACTATTATGCCTCAAGGGTTTTTGCGCTCCATGGCTACGCGGGAAAGCAAAAGTCATCTCGTTTGTTAAAACGAACCTCTGGAGAAAAGGTCGGTAGGGATTGCGTGTGGAAAAGCGGGGGAGACGTCGGGGCATCCTTATCGCAGACCTTCTCATATTACAGCGCATGAAAAGGCGCGGTTGGCGCGGAACTCGTTATGCGCGTGTTGATATTTTTGCAAAAGGGTCGGAAAGTCGCTATGATAACGGAATGAAAAATCTTACGGAGCGCGATTCGCGGAAATCACCGTTGGCGGAGAGAGAGGAAGAGATTCTCGCGTTCTGGCACGAGCGCGACATTTTCGCGAAATCGCTTGCGAAGAACACGAAGAACAAGGAACATTTTGTTTTCTACGATGGACCGCCATTCGCGACAGGCCTTCCGCATTATGGGCACATCCTCTCGGGAATCATCAAGGACGCGATCCCGCGCTATGAAACCATGCGTGGGAAGTATGTTCGTCGTATTTGGGGATGGGATTGCCATGGTCTGCCGATTGAGAACTTGATTGAAAAAGAACTGGGACTTTTGCACAAAAGCGACATCGAAAAGCTCGGTATCGGGAAGTTTAACGCCGCGGCGCGCGAGAGCGTGCTTCGCTATGACAATGAGTGGAAAAAAACGATCCCGCGCATCGGGCGGTGGATCGACATGGATGCGAGTTACCGGACGATGGACTGGCGCTATACCGAGTCGATCTGGTGGGCGTTCAAAACACTCCATGATAAAGATCTCATCTATCAAGGGTACAAGTCAATGCACATCTGTCCGCGGTGTGAAACGACGCTTGCCAACACGGAGGTGACGCTCGGTTATAAAGATATCACCGACATCTCGGTGACGGTGAAGTTTGAGCTTGAGGACAAGCCGGGAACACACATGCTTGCGTGGACGACGACCCCATGGACATTGCCGGGGAATGTCGCGCTTGCGGTCGGAGAGGATGTCGCGTATGTGGAAGTCGCGCTTCGGGGCGCGCGGGAAGATCATTTTATTCTTGCCAAAGACAGAGCACGTGTTACTCTCGGCGAGTATGATATCGTACGGGAGCTCAAGGGTAAAGATTTGATCGGCAAAAGATACAAACCGCTTTTTGATTATTACGCAAACGACATCTCTCTCGAAAATCGCGAGAATGGTTGGAAAATATATCCGGCAGACTTCGTAACAACCGGGAGCGGCACCGGTATCGTCCACATCGCGCCAGCGTTCGGCGAGGACGATATGGAGCTCGGAAAAAAGAAGAGGTTGCCGTTCGTGCAACACGTCAGCATGGACGGAAAGTTTGCCGCCGAAGTGAAAGATTTTGCGGGAGAGCAGGTGAAGCCAAAAGACGATCACCAAAAGACGGATATCGAGATCATAAAATTTCTCTCGGGGAAAGGCCTCCTCTTTTCTAAGGAAAAGATCACACACCCGTATCCGCACTGTTGGCGATGCGATACGCCGCTCCTCAACTACGCGGCATCGTCATGGTTCGTCAAAGTTACGGCGATAAAAGACAGGCTTCTTGAAGTAAACGCAACAGTACAGTGGGTTCCTGAAACTATCAAGGACGGCAGATTTGGAAAGTGGCTTGAAGGAGCTCGTGATTGGGCGATATCGCGAGCGCGGTTTTGGGGCGCGCCCCTGCCTGTGTGGAAATGCGGTGCATGCGAAAAACAAGAGATCATCGGTTCGGTTGACGATATTAAAAAAAGAATCGGCGCAAAAAACAATTTTTATCTTATGCGCCACGGCGAGGCGGAGAACAACACCATGAACGTAATGAGCTCGCGGCCGGACAATCAGCATCATCTGACAGAGAATGGGAAAGCAAGCATTCTTCGTTCAGCAAAACAGCTCAAGGATAAAAAGATAGACATTATTATTTCTTCTCCCTTTGTGCGCACAAAAGAAACCGCCACTATCCTCGCAAGTGAACTGGGTATTTCTTCGGCGGTTATTTTCGACAGCCGTTTGGGTGAGATCGGTGCCGGTGAATTTGAGGGGAAAAGCGTTGATGCGTATCGAGGGTATTTTTCTTCAACGATCGAGCGGTTCGTCAAAGCTCCGCAAGGAGCGGAAAACGTGACCAATGTAAGGCGGCGCGCGATGGATGCTCTTTTTGAAGCGAATGAAAAATATATCGGAAAAAATATCGTTATTGTTACCCACGAAAGCCCGGCATGGATGCTTGTTGCGGGGTCCCGGGGTCTCGATACTGCAGGCGCCGCCGCGCTTCGAGAAGATGAGGGAACGTATTTCATCAAAAACGGCGAGATCATGGAACTGCCGTTTATTCCGTTTCCGCATGATGACCATTACGAGATAGACCTGCATAAGCCATTTATTGATGAAGTGAAATTTACATGTGCGTGCGGCGGCGAGATGTCGCGTGTGACGGATGTATTTGATTGCTGGTTCGAGTCGGGATCAATGCCGTATGCTCAATTTCATTATCCGTTCGAGAATGAAGATATTTTCAAGCGTAATTTCCCCGCCGATTTTATCGCCGAGGGATTGGATCAGACGCGCGGATGGTTCTATAACATGCTGGTGCTCTCGGTCGGACTTTTTGATACGAGCGCGTTTAAGAACGTGATCGTCAATGGCATGATTCTCGCTGAGGATGGACAGAAGATGAGCAAGCGTCTCAAGAATTACCCGGAGCCGATGAACGTTATCAACCGCTACAGTGCCGATGCCTTGCGCTATTATCTTCTTTCGTCGCCCGTGTCGCACGGCGAAGAGCTCAACTTTTCCGAGAAAGGGGTTGATGAGGCGCAAAAGAAAATAGTCATTCGTTTGCTGAATGTCCTTTCATTTTATGATCTCTATCGCGATGCCGCGGTCAAGGCGGTTGACACGAGCTCCAATGCTCTCGACCGGTGGATTGTTGCCCGCGTGGGTGAATTGCTTGCCGCCGTTGACGATGCGTTTAATACTTACCTGCTTGACCGAGCAATCAGGGCGATCGGTGAATTTGTTGACGATCTCTCGACATGGTATGTAAGACGATCGCGATCGCGGTTTAAGAGCGATGATATTCAGGAAAAGAACAAAGCACTCGCAACGCTTCGATATGTGCTTGGAGAAACCGCCATGATCATCGCGCCGACCATGCCGTTCCTTGCCGAAGAGCTGTATGCGCGGGTGGGAGGAACGGAAGAGAGCGTGCATCTGGAAGCGTGGCCGAAACAGGGTTCTGTCGATAAGGAAATCTTGGTAAGTATGAAATTCGTACGTTCATTCGCGGCGATGGCGCTTATGGAGCGCGCGCGACATGGTATTAAGGTTCGTCAGCCGCTCCGGAAGCTAACCATCGGGCATGGCGGTGAAAAGCCGAAAGAGTGGGACAAAGTCGAGGGAATTCTTGCCGATGAGATCAATGTAAAGGAGATAGAGTTCGTTAATGGCGCCGGCGCCAATGGTTCGAGAGTGGTACTTGATACGATCATTACTCCCGAACTCAAAAAAGAGGGGATGTTTCGCGAGCTGATGCGAACCATCCAAGATGGGCGCAAGCAAAAAAATTTTGTTCCGACCGATTGCGCGATCCTCACGGTAAAGACCGACACGTCAGGAAAGGCGTTTGTTAAAGAATTTACCGAAAATCTGAAGCGCGTGAGCGGAATAAAAGAAGTCCGCTATTCAGGCGAAGACCAGGAGCAAGATGTTGATCTTGGCGATATTCGTCTTCAGATATCGCTTTGTCTCGAGGAGTAGTTGAAGAAAAAAACCGAAAGTGTCATATCATATTTACAGATCACCGGCAATCATTCTGACATATTTTGATATTGGCGAATCGAGCCGTTTACTCCGTCTTTTTACCAAAGAATTTGGCATTGTATTCGCACGGGCGCAAGGAGTGCGGGAGTTGCGCTCAAAGCAACGGTACAATCTTCGCTCTCTCTCGTTGATCAATATCGATATGGTGCGAGGAAGAGGGTCATGGAGGATCATCAGCGCTGAAACGCGACGTTCGTTCTCGAGTATTATGGGCGACGAGAAGAAACGGGAAGCGATAGCCGCGCCGCTCCTTCTCTTGAAAAAAATGTTCGTCGGAGAAACGGCTGACAGCGGGCTCTTTGATGATGTTATATGTGGTATGGCGTTTCTTGAGAAAGGCATCTTCTTGAAAGAGGAACTGCGCGATTTTGAAGTTCTTTTCGTGTCAAAGATACTTTATCACCTTGGCTATTGGGAAGCGCACGCTTCTGATCGCGAGCTTTTCTCTGGAGACTCGTGGAGCATTGACGCGTTTGCGTCAATGCGTCCTCTTCGGCGAGAATTGGTGGCGAGGATAAATCAAGCGATCAGCGCGGCGCATCTTTGAGTTGGCAGAGCTCATGGTATAATAAACGACATGGAAGAGAAAAAATTGGAGAAAAAAGAACCCGTCCAAGATGACAAAATACAAAAACTGAGGAGCGATTTATATGCGAAACAGTTCGAAGATCGGGCGGTGATGACTGGAATATTAAGCGAGCAGACGTATGATGTTGGAAAAGAATGGGATATACCTGCCATGCAATCGAAAATAGGGAAAACGCGAAAGAATAAATATGGAATAATCAAGACGCTTCTCGGCATCTCCTTCCTGTTTTTTTTGTGCGCGATTGCGTTTATGTTCTATAGTTTTTACAGTGGGAGGAATACCGTATCCGTTGATGAGGTTGATATCTCGATCGAAGGGCCGATATCGATAAAAGGGGGCGATGATTTCACTATTACCGTAAAAATTACCAATAATAATGATAGTGACATCGATGGCGCGGACCTCTTCGTCACGTTCCCCGCGGGGGCATACATATCTCGTGATTCATCGGATGAGCTTTCCGAAACAAAAGAGCATTTTGAAAAGGTCGGCAGGCATGAAACCGTAGAAAAGACGATAACGGGTATCATTTTCGGTGAAGAGAATAGCAAAGTGGCAATAACAACATCTCTTGAGTTTAGATTCGAAGGGTCAAACGCGATCCAAAATATTGAAAAACCATATGAAATAAACATAATATCATCGCCGCTCAATGTGACTCTCGGTTTGATTAAAGAGATAAGCCAAAAAGAAGAATTTGAGATAAATGTTGATGTTAATTCAAATTCATCCGAAGATATTAAAAATTTGTTTGTCACGATAGGTTATCCTCTTGGCTTTCAATTTAAGTCGGCTATTCCCGCTCCGCGGAACAGCGACAATAATGTGTGGCGGATCGGAGATCTTTCCGTTGCGGGGAAACGAAACATAAAAATAAAAGGATACCTCACTGGCTATGAAGGAGAGAAAAAAGAATTCAACGTCCGGGTTGGCGTTGGGGACAAAACTGAGCAGGAAAAGATCGGTGTCGTCTACAATTTTATTTCCGGAAATGTGATAGTTAGCCAGCCGTTCATTGGCCTTGACGTTAAACTTGGCGCTACTAATGCGCAGGGGGAGTACGTTGCGGCCGGTAATACTACGAATGTTTCCGGCGTGATAACGTGGAAAAGCAACGTCCCGACGACCATACTTGATGTTCAGATCGAAGCAAAAATTTCAGGAGATACTCTCAATAGGTTTTCGGTATCTCCAGGGAATGGCGGTTATTTCGAGTCTATTAACGATACGATCATTTGGAACAAGATCGGCACTAGATCACTTGCTGTTGTTGAGCCGGGTTCAAGCGGGCTTCTCCCATTCTCTTTTGGTTCAAAACCATTACTTGGTAAGGATGGATCGGTCTTTGTGAATCCGGTAATAACCGTCGAAGTGAAAGCGAAAGGATTGCGCGTGTCCGATATCAGCGTTCCCGAGGAGATCAACTCAACAGTGGTCCAGAAAGTAAAATTTGGATCTGCTGTCAATCTTGTCGCTCGGGCGGTACACTATGTCGGTCCGTTTGCCAACACGGGGCCGATGCCTCCCAAAGCGGAACAGCGGACCACGTATACGATCATCTGGACGGTCACCAATGTTTCCAATAATGTTTCGTCAGCTGTCGTACGCGCTTCGCTTCCGATTTATGTCGACTGGGTCGGTTTGACTTCGCCCTATAACGAAGATATCACTTACGACGGGTCGACAAAAGAGGTCGTATGGAATGTTGGGAAAATAAAAGCGGGAACGGGGTTTGCGGCACAACCGCGAGAGGTCGCGTTTCAGGTCAGTTTACTCCCGAGTATCAAACATATCGGGGACGCGCCGCAACTTATTTCCGAGACGGTTCTCTCCGGTGAGGACGATTTTACCAAAGGGCTTTTGACGGATGAGGAAGGTGAAATAACCACGGAAACAAAGACAGATCCACGATACCGCCCCGACGAATCAGACGTTGTTAATTGATCAATGGCAGTTTTCAGAAAAAAAGTATTTAAGAACGGACTCACGGTCATTCTTGTTCCCATGAAAGGAAGCATTACAGCCACTGCGCTTGTTTTAGTACGGGCAGGTTCAAAGTACGAAACGAAGGATATAAACGGTATTTCGCACTTTCTTGAACACTTGTGCTTTAAAGGTACGGTAAAGCGCCCCAGGGCGATCGACATAGCCAAAGAGTTAGACGAGATCGGTGCGGGATATAATGCATTCACCAGCCAGGAATATACCGGGTATTTTGCAAAGTCTCATTCGCGGCACCTTGATCGCATACTTGATGTTGTCTCTGATATCTATGTTGGCCCGGTTTTTAGCGTTGAAGAAATAGAGAAGGAGAAGGGCGTTATTGTTGAAGAGATAAATATGTACGAAGATACGCCCGCTCGCCATGTGCAGGATCTTTTTATGAACCTTTTGTATGGAAACCAACCGGCAGGGTGGAACATCGCCGGCGAGAAGAAAATCGTAACGAGTTTCAAACGGGAGCAGCTCCTTGATTACCGAAAGCGGCATTATGTCGCGTCGGCGACAACGGTTGTTATTGCGGGAAAATTCAACGAGAAACACATCCTATCTCTCATTGAAAAAAAATTTGACGTTGTCGCTACGACGAAAAAAGATAATAAACGAAAAGTAAACGAGGAGCAAAAAGCGCCTGGAGTATTGCTTGAAGCAAAAAAAACGGATCAGTCGCATATTGTGCTTGGTTTTAGGTCTTACGGCATACATCATCGCGATAATTTCATTATTGACGTTATGGCGGCGCTTCTTGGTAGCGGTATGAGCTCGCGACTTTTCCAACGCATACGAGAGGAGATGGGGGTTGGCTATTATGTTCGCGCGTACAACGAGCTTCATACCGACCATGGGGTATTTCAGATATCTGCCGGCGTGGACAACAAAAGAGTGCGCGAGGTGATACGAGCGGTTATCGACGAGGTCGGGAAGCTAAAAAAAGAAACCGTTTCAGAAGATGAGCTGAAAAAAGTCAAAGATCACATCGCGGGGAGTATGTCCCTTGAGCTTGAGTCAAGCGACTCGATGGCAACATTTTATGGAGTACAGCATGTTCTTAAACATTCGGTTATAACACCCCGCGAGATCATGAAAAAGGTCAGAGAAGTAACACCACAGCAGATCAAAAGGGTTGCCAATCGCCTGTTTGTTGATGAGCGGTTAAACATGGCGATGGTCGGCCCGCATACCGACAAAAAGAGTATTGCACGGATACTTAAGATGTGATTTTCCTTATGGTTAATCGCGTGTGGGGCTTCATTTACTTGGGACAGAGTGGTATCATGGAGTCATGAACGATAATAGCAACAACATAACGATAACTATCACTTCCGGTGCTATCATAAAGACACTGTTGTTTCTCCTGTTTTTTTACGCACTGTATCTGATCATTGATGTTATTTTGGTCGTGTTGGTCGCGGTGGTGATTGCTTCGGCAATCGAGCCGGCGACAAAATGGTTTGCTCGTTACCGTATTCCAAGAATTCCAGCGGTGATCTTTGTGTATGCGATCATCGCGTTCTCTCTTGCCGGTATTTTTTATTTTCTTGTTCCTTCTCTCGCGCAAGAAGTGAGCGGGGTTATTGGTATTATGCCGGACTACGTCATTAACGGAGCGTCAGATACTGTCGTTGCGCAAGCGCCTCTTGGCGGAGGACAGGATATTGTCAATGGTCTGTCAAAAGGATTATCGATACCGGCTACTCTTGAAGGGTTGCGGAGTTTGATGAATCGATTTTCTGACATTTCCGGTGGCGCGTTCGAGGCGATGAGTCGGATTTTTGGGGGTGTCTTTAGTTTCTTTCTTATTATCGTCGTCTCTTTTTATCTTGCCGTCCAGGATAGAGGGATTGAAAATTTCTTGAAGCTTATCATTCCGCTCCGGCATCGGGATTATGTGGTTGATCTCTGGAAGCGTTCACAGCTGAAAATAGGATTATGGATGCAAGGACAGCTCATTCTCGGATTTATCATCGGTGTCTTGGTGTATCTCGGCTTGACCATTATTAGAGTTCCGTACGCGTTTCTCTTCGCGGTTCTTGCGGCGCTTTTTGAACTTATTCCCGTTTTCGGTCCTATTCTCGCGTCCATTCCGGCGATACTGCTCGGATTTATTACTGGTGGTGTGACCCTTAGTCTTGTGGTCGCTGGGTTCTATCTTATCATTCAGCAGTTTGAAAATCATCTTATCTATCCGCTTGTGGTGAGAAAGGTGGTTGGTGTCCCTCCGATCCTTGTTGTGCTTGCTCTTATTATTGGTGCCCAACTTGCCGGTTTTCTTGGTATATTGCTCTCTGTCCCCATTGCCGCCACGCTCATTGAAATTACCAACGACATTACCAGAAAGAATCGCGCGACTGGCAAGTAACGTTGCGATGAATCAGGTGTCTTTTTTTGAAACTTTTCAGTGTTTGTGTATACTGTTTTTTGTATGAAAAACACTTTCTATGTTACGACGCCTATTTTTTACGCGAACGATGCGCCACATATGGGGCATATCTATACAACAGTACTCGCCGACATTATCGCTCGATATCATCGAATGGTTGGGAAGGAAACCTTCTTTCTTACCGGTACCGACGAACATGGCGATAAGATCATTCGTTCGGCGACCGCAACAGGGAAAGGACCGCAGGCGTTCGTCGATGCGAATGTTCTCAAATTCAAGGAATTGTTTTCATCTCTCGATATTTCTTATGATTTTTTCATACGGACATCCGATCAAGAGAATCATTGGCCTGGAGCAAAGGCGGTATGGACCAAGCTTGTGGCCGCCGGTGATATCTATAAAGGGACGTATCGAGGCCTTTATTGTGTCGGGTGCGAGACGTTCATAACGGAAAAAGAGCTGGTGTCGGGGAAATGTCCTCTTCACGATACGATTCCGGAGCGCATCGAAGAAGAAAATTATTTTTTTCGGCTTTCAAAGTATACGAACGAGATACGTGAGAAAATAGAAAATGGGGATATCGCGATTTTTCCTCAAGCTCGCAGGAACGAAACTCTTGCGTTGCTCTCGAATGATCCCGTCGATGTCAGTTTTTCAAGGCCGGAAGGAGATATTCCGTGGGGCATTCCGGTTCCGAACGATAACGGGCAGATGATCTATGTGTGGTGCGACGCGTTATCAAACTATCTTTCGGCGCTTGGATTCGGTCGGGACGACCATGAAAATTTTGATAAATTCTGGCCCGCCGATGTTCATGTGATTGGCAAGGATATCTCTCGTTTCCATACGGTGATCTGGCCGGCAATGCTTCTCTCGGCCGGTATCCCGCTTCCGAAAACGATTCTGATCCACGGATTCATCACTTCGCGGGGGAAGAAAATGTCGAAGACAATAGGGAATGTTGTCGACCCGAATCAATATATAGCCGAATTCGGGAGCGATTCGATGCGATATTATCTTGCGCGAGAAATACCGACGACCGAAGACGGTGATTTTACCTATGAACGATTTGTCGAACTTTACAACGCTAATCTCGCTAACGGTCTGGGGAATCTCGTTTCACGAACATTGAAAATGGCAGAGCGGTATTTTTCCGGCAGTGTGATGAAAAATACGATCGGCGACATTCCTCTTCGCACAAAACTTGAAAAAGTCTCTTGTGTCGCGAACGGGGAAGGATATGGCATCCCGTATGTCATTGACAACATGTTTCTGCCCGCGTATCACAAAAGTATGGAATCTTTCGATATCAACGGAGCAATGGATGAGATATGGAAGATTATCAGGACGCTGGATGGGTACATAGCCGATTATGAGCCGTTCAAGCTCATTAAGACAGACAAAGAAAAAACAGAAAATATTATTTGGGGAGTTCTGTACGGTCTTTACTATGTGTCGTCCGCTCTTGCTCCGGTAATGCCAAGAACAGCCGGCAGTATCAGCGGATTTTTACGCGCTTCTCTCGATAAAGAGGGGAAACCGCGGGCTTTCAAAACGGAATCGCCCTCCGCGCCGCTTTTTGCGAGAAAATGACAACCGTATGATACCAAGATATTTCGATATACATTCACACCTTAATGACGATGCGTTCAGCGGCGATATTGAAGGAGCGATAACGCGAATGCGCGCGGGTAACATTTGGACCATTGTCGTTGGCACGGATGCCAAGAGTTCGCAATCGGCCGTTCAGCTCGGAAGTTTTTATGACGCGGTATTCTCGTCGATCGGGGTCCATCCTTCAGACAACAAAGACGATCATTTTGATGAGGATTATTTTCACAGACTTGTCACCATGCCGAAGGTTGTTGCGGTGGGCGAGTGCGGACTCGATTATTCAAGAATCGACGCGCGCGATACCGCTGAAAAGAAACGACAAAAATATCTTTTTGAGCGACAACTCGAATTTGCGATCAAAGAAAATAAGCCTCTGATGATCCATTGTCGCGATGCGCACAGCGATATGCAGGCGATCCTTGACGCAAAAAAGCGGGAGCACGGCGATCGTCTTCGCGGCGACATCCATTTTTTTACCGGCGACGTGGAAACCGCGAAAAAATATTTCGATCTCGATTTTTCGGTTTCTTTCCCGGGTGTCGTAACGTTTACAAATGACTATGACGAGGTCGTTCGATTTGCCCCGGTTGATCGGATTATGTCGGAAACAGATTGTCCTTATGTGGCGCCCCTGCCGCATCGGGGCAAGCGTAATGAACCTTTTTTCATCACCGAAATAGTAGCGCGCATAGCCGAGATCAGGGGTGTCGACTCGCGTGAAATGGCTGAGACCCTTGTGAAAAATGCCCTCCTTCTCTTTGGCATACAGGGAGGTAAAACAGAGACCCCTCAATAAGATTTTTGACAATATTGACCGGTTTTGGTAGTATCTAACTCACGGTGATAAAAGAAAAGAACATAAAAGAAGACGTTTCAGAGCCGAGCATATACGAGGTTGGGTATCATCTTATTCCGAGCATTGCAGAAGAAGACGTTCCCGCTGAGGCAAGTGTGCTCAAAGATTCCATAGAATCTGCGGGAGGAGCGATTTTGAGTGATGAAAATCCGAAATCGGTTCGGCTTGCCTATGCGGTTGACCATGCCGTAAATAATGTAAAGAATATTTATGATTCCGCGTATTTTGGTTGGATCAAATTCTTTGTCACCCCCAGTGGTGTTTCAAAGATAAAGGGATTCATCGAAGACAATCATAAAGTCTTTCGGTTTATCATTATAAAGACGGTAAGAGAAGACACGTTGGCAAAACGTCCGCCATTGCGTATGAAAAAGGCGGGTGACGAAAAAAAGAGCGTAAGCGGAGCTACTCCGGTGGAGAATATTCCGGCTCTTTCAGTGGAAGAGCTTGATAAAACGATCGAAGAGTTGGTTATTGAATAGTGGAATATTGGTTGGTATGTATCTCAACAAAGTATTCATCATAGGAAACCTCACTCGCGACCCGGAATTAAAGACGATTCCGTCAGGGACGGCTGTTACGACGTTTTCCCTTGCGACCAATCGTGTGTGGACCGACAAGAATGGTGCCAAACAAGAAGGGACCGACTATCACAACATCGTCGTATTTGGTCGTCAAGCAGAGACAGTCGCGCAATATCTCAAAAAAGGGAGTTCGGCACTTGTCGAGGGGAGATTGACCACGAGGAGCTGGGAGGGGGCTGATGGAGTAAAGAAATATCGCACGGAGATCATTGCCGATCGCATTCAGTTCGGTCCGAGAAAATTCCAAGGAACCGATGAAGCTGGTCATTCTTCGCCACCGAAGGCGGCTGGGAACGGAAGCAAAGAGGAGATTAATACTATTGAGTATCCCGACGAGGAGATTAATCCGGACGATATACCGTTTTAATAATGTTTAAAAAACTATGCAGTGCTACTTTTCTTCAAATAATATCAAATATGTAGACTATAAGGACATCGAGCTTCTTAAGAAGTTTTTGAACCCGCATGCGCGTATTTTGACAAAAAAGCGCACCATGGTGTGCTCAAAACATCAACGGATGCTCGCGTCGGCGATAAAGCGCGCTCGTTTTATGGCACTTCTTCCGTACGTTTCAAGCTAAAGAGTTGCTTGTTTTCGCATTGTGGCAATAAAAAATCCGCGGGGACATTTCTGGACGGATTTTTTGACTATCTATTTTTTCTCCACGCGCTCAGTATATTCACCCGTTTCCGTATTGACGCGAACAATGTCGCCCTCGTTGATGAAAAGGGGGGCATTGACGGTTACGCCTGTCTCAAGAGTTATTTGCTTTGTTCCTCCTTGCGCCGTGTTTCCTTTTACGGCCGGAGGAGCTTCGGTGACCGCGAGATCAACCTTGATCGGAGGTCGTATGCCGATAATATTTCCGCTAAAGACAATTGCGTCAATGATTGAGTTTTCTTTTACAAAATTTCTGATCGTGGCGTTCTCCGTTGTGTCAGGCATGCTGAAACGTTTCGACGGGGTGTTTTCTTCGCAGAACCATTGCTCTCCCTTGTTCGCGTAAAGGAATTTTATTTTCCGCGTATCGATATTCGCTTCGTTCACCTTCTCGGCCTGATGGAATGACCGTTCCGTCACTTTACCAGTAATCAGGTTTTTGAGTTTTGTCTGGTTGACCGGCTTCCGTTGCTGTTTGCGAAAAACGTGCGAGCTGATGACTTCAAACGGTTCGCCGTCAATCTCGACGTATTTCTTTTGTGTTATTTCATTGTAGTTCAACATGCTATTTCGTAGCGGTACTATATACTTCTTAGTCTGGCGAGTAAAGAAGGGGAAGAAAGTGAGCTACTCGGGTTACGAAAAATGTTTTATGATCTCTTTTTTGAGCTCGTTTTGCACCTTCGGGTTTTCCTTGAGGAACGCGCGAGCGGAGTCGTACCCCCTTCCGAGTTTGGTGTCTCCAAACGCGTATGATGATCCAGACTTGCTGATAACCTCAAATTTTTCACCGAGAGAGAGGAGCTCGCCCTCCTTTGATATTCCTTCATTGTATAAAAGATCGAATTCTGTTTGCTTGAACGGAGCCGCAACCTTATTTTTGACTACCTTTGCCCGAACTCGTCCGCCAATGACCTCCTCCCCCTTTTTGATCTGAGCTATTCTGCGTATATCAATACGAACAGAAGTATAGAATTTAAGCGCCTTTCCGCCTGGTGTGGTCTCCGGGTTCCCGAACATAACGCCGATCTTCATCCTAATCTGATTGATGAAGATGATGATAGTATTGCTCTTGTCGACGATCGCGGTGAGCTTGCGAAGCGCTTGAGACATGAGACGGGCTTGTTTCCCGACATGGTGCGCTCCCATTTCCCCCTCGATTTCATCTTTCGGAGTGAGCGCGGCGACCGAGTCGATGACAATCATGGCGATCTTGTTTGACCGCACGAGACTTTCCGTGATCTCAAGCGATTGTTCTCCGGTGTCGGGCTGAGAGATCAAGAGTTCGTCGATACGCACACCGAGCCGTTTTGCGTATTCGGGATCAAGCGCGTGTTCCGCGTCGATGAATGCGCATATCCCCCCCGCTTTTTGCGCCTCCGCGACTGCGTGGAGCGCGAGCGTCGTTTTTCCGGATGATTCAGGCCCGTATATCTCAACGATCCTTCCTTGCGGCAACCCCCCGACACCGAGTGCGTGGTCGAGCCCGATTGATCCGGTTGATATTGCGCCAACGTCGACCCGCGACCGGTCCCCGAGCTTCATGATGGACCCTTCTCCGAACTTTGTCTGGATCGCTTTTATGGTATCTTCGATGCTTCCTCTCGTATCTTCTCTCTTTGTTTTTTTGGTCATTGATATGGTTGATTATTGGCTTTCAATGGTTCTTTGCGTGCTACTCGAAACGTTGTTTCGAGTATTCTCCTGTTCCTGGTAGACAATCTCGAGTGTCTTCTTTATTACTCGTCCGAATTGGTCTCCTGCGCCTATGGTTATTATATTATAACCATAGTAGAGGAGCAATTTTTCAGAAAAAATATAATGTTCATCAGTAAAGATTTGGCGGTCATTTAAGGCAATGAACGATATGTTTTTGGCAGTCCCTGTTATTTCAAGAAACGGATCGTTGACTGTGGCACCATTTGTCGGTGCGGTTATCAAAACAATAGGACCCGCGATAAAATCCTTGCTTTGGTAATATGCGTATCCGACGACACCCACGAATACGGCGGTAATGATTACAATCCTGACGAACAACTTCATGTTTCCTTGCATGGGGTTTCCTTTCTGATGACTTTTTAGTTACGCGTTTGTCTCGGCTGTTTCGTTCTCGGTTTCCTCTATGCCGTACCCTTCCTTGTCTTTAATAAGAACGTCTCGTGGTTTTGAACCTTCTCCGGGGCCGATTACGGCGCGTTCTTCAAGGATATCCAAAAGCCGCGCCGCTCGAGCATAACCGACACGGAGCTTTCTTTGCAGATATGACGCTGATGCTTTCTGTGCCTTGATAACAACCTCGCGCGCTTCCTCATATAGATCATCATTCGCGCTGTTGTCGTCCAGTGATTCAAATAAGGCGTTTTTCTCGCTGTTCGGCGAGGCGAGGGTGATATCCTCGGGAATGGTGTCGCCGAATTTCCCGACAAGGTAGCTCACTACTTTTTTCACCTCATTTTCAGAAATGAACGCCGACTGCAATCGCACTGGTTTTGACATCTCGCCCGACATATAAAGCATATCTCCCGATCCGAGCAATTTTTCCGCCCCTCCCGTATCGAGAATGGTGCGCGAGTCGATCTGCGAAGCGACCTGGAGAGCGATCCGAGAGGGGATGTTCGCCTTGATAAGACCGGTGATGATGTTGACCGAAGGACGCTGAGTTGAAAGAATAAGGTGGATTCCGACAGCACGGCTCATCTGAGCGAGGCGCACGATCGCCGACTCCATTTCTCGCGGATAGCTTGTCATAATATCGGCGAGCTCGTCAATGACGATAGCGATGTAGGGCATTGATTCCGGCAAGTCGGAATCTTCTTCATTCGCATGGGTATTCCCTTCAAGCGCGGGGATGAGGATATTCTTATGGTACGATTCGATGTCGCGTACTTTTTCCGCCTCGAGTATGTCGTATCTCCTGTTCATTTCGTTCGCCGCCCACTTGAGCGCCTTGATCGCTTTCCCCGCATCGGTGATCACTGGTGTTTGAAGGTGGGGGATCTTATTGTACGCGGTAAGCTCGACGCGTTTCGGGTCGATCATAATGAAACGCAGGTTTGCTGGATGGTTGCGGTAGAGGAGGGATGTGATGATGGTATGAATGGCCACCGACTTCCCTGATCCGGTGGTTCCGGCAATAAGAAGATGCGGCATTTTTGCGAGGTCGGCAAAGTGTGATTTTCCGGATATTCCGCGACCGAGAGAGAGCAGAAGCGGACGGGCTGATTTTTTGTATTCTTCGGTCGAGAGCAGAGTGCCGAGTCCGACGGTCGTTTTTGTGCTGTTGGGTATCTCTATGCCGACAAGCGATTTGCCCGGAATAGGCGCTTCGATCCGTATCGGGTGAGCGGCGAGTGAGAGGGCGAGGTCGTTCTGCAATCCGACAATTCGCGAAAGTTTCACCCCTTCGGCTGGTTTGAGCGAGTAGCGGGTGATTGATGGTCCTATCTCGACATCATCCATTTCCACGAGAATGCCAAAGCTCTGCAACGTTCGTTTAATGATATTGGAATTTGCTTTGGTGTCTCCCACTCCCGGTTTTCCTTTGTCTCCCGCGAGGAGCGAGAGCGGAGGAGGGGTGTATTCGGATTGTGTAGCGTACATGCGCGAAAGATCGTCTCCTTCTCCGTCGAGAACCGCTTCGGTGGCGGTTTTTCTTGATTTCGCCTTTTTCGCCTTTGGGACAACCTCTTCAGGCTCCTCATTCTCTTCCTCAGTTTCAGCTTCCTCTTGCGCATCATCATCATCATCATCACCATCATCATCATCATTGGTGCCTTTAATAGAATTATCAACATTATCACTCTTGTTTTTTGGCGAGCGTTTAAAAAATGAAGGAATACTGAAAGCGGGCTTCCAGTCAAAGATTATCGAAAAAGAAATTATGAACAAGGCGGCAAGTAAAATGACGCTGATCCAAAAATCGAATAAGAAAACAAGCGGTGCCGCGATCTTTTCTCCAGTGATGCCCCCGGCATTCTTTCCGGCAAGAAGGTCGATAATGCCAAGACCTGAGACAAAGAATAATGTTGCTCCAACAATCGCCGGAAGGGCGATATTGGGGCGAGTATTTCGCAAAAAAAGTACGCCGAGCATCGCGAGGCAGATGGGGATCAAAAAATATCCCACGCCAAACGCGAATTCAAACCAGCGGTAAAAATTAGTCCCGGCAATGCCCGCCTTGCCCAAGCTTGCCAGCGCGAAAAAGATGGCGCCAACGAAAAAAAGTATGGAGAGCATGAAATGGCGCGTCTCTTCTTTGAGTGTCCCCATAATCCCTGTGCCTGTGTCTTTTCGTTTCTTTTTTTTCTTCATGAAACGTATCGTTTTTATCAAATTTACATCGCTAATAATAGCACCATTGGTGATAAACGCATAACAGCGACCCGCATGGCGTCGGGATCAAACGATATGGCGCGCTCGCGAGTAAAATCTTTGATAGCCGCTGTTTTTAAGAGGCGAATGATTCTTTGACTTATAGATTTTGTTTGCATATAATGGACAAAATAGGTGAACATCTTTCTCGCGCGATCGACCGCGCGAGCGGTCGCGGGAGTCCTTAAAAAGGACAAAATATATTGTCTTATGGATCAATACAAAAAGGACAAAAATGAATATGGCAATCGCATGAATCTTTCGTGGAAAGCGAGAAAAGAAATTGAAAGAAAAAGTGCTATTCCTCAAATCAATACTGGTGTTAATCAGATAAAAGACACATTATTAAGGACACCGACACAAAAAGACAATAATGTCCTTTTAAATAAAAAGACAGAAAAATTAACACTCGCGCTATACCTTGTTTCCGGTCTTCTGTCCGATAAAGAACCGCTCAAATGGAAAATAAGGGACAAAGCGATTGTTCTCCTTGATTACGCGAAAGGCGCAATCGATGAAGGAGAAAATGTGTCCGATAGAGAAGACTCGTTTATGCGTGTATCGCACGAGATCGTCGCGCTCCTCGAGATTGCGTCATTGAGTGGCATGGTTTCGGATATGAATTATTCCGTGTTAAAACGAGAGTGTTTTCATGCCCTTGATGTGTTTCGATCAGTGCGTGCGTATGAAAAAAAACATGGTGGGGTGTTGTTTCTGGATAATTTTTTCGTCGCTGATGATAGTGTCACCGGTGAGCATGATCGGCCAGTATCCGCGGTATCCTTTTTTGACGAGCCGGCATCCGTGCGAGGGGCACCTCCCAGAGCAGACGCGGCAAAGGGGTCTTATAAAGGACATGGTAAAGGACAACAATCAAAAGGACACATCTTCCCCTTGGGAACAATTCAGGGAAAGATGGCGCCGTCCCAAAAAGAACCGCCAAAAAACTTTGTTGATAGATCACCACGACAAGGACATGATAGAAAAGACACGATACTTGATATGTTCAAAAAGAATAAAGGAACTGAATTTACGATACGGGATATATCCGAGAATGTTTCAGGATGCAGTGCCAAGACTATTCAACGCGAGCTTGCAGCTCTTGTTTTGGCGGGGACGCTTATAAGGACAGGAGACAGAAGATGGAGCAGGTACATCCTCAAGTGATACGTTATAGAACAGGTGTCTTTATGGAGATCGTTTAGTGAGATAAGTTTCTCGCGAGTGTTTTTATTGGTAAAAGAGAAGGCAGGTGTAACTTTGGATTCCCGTTCCCTCATACCTTATAAAGGAAGCTCTTGCATTCGGAGCTTGAAAACAGTATTATCTATCGGGTGGTTTTTATGTATCGCGCACGCGGCGCGGTAGGCAAGTTATCCACATTTCGCTTTGCAGCTTTTGCCGTAAGCGATATAATTGTGCGTAGATTGGTGTCGTGCGAATTTTTCGCGTTTCACCAATCTATTTATATCTGAGATCGAGAGATTCTGTAGCAAGGGAACAGATCATTGACAACAAAATAGTGGTTTGATTGGTTCGGATATTTCGAACCAATCAAGATTGTTGGCAATGTATGTTTCTTTGTGGTCGAAGAAGTAATCATATACGGAATCGACAGAAGAGACGCGGTGCGTCATCGCGGACGTATCGCAATTGTAAAGTAAGCTACCTCGCATCGCAGATCGCGCATTATGCGGTCGCGGCGCGAGTTGGTGAATAATTGCGCGGGACAGCTAGTTTGAAGTCGAGCTAGGATTGCCCGCGCGTCGATAGTCTTGCTTCGCCAAACTTTATCAGTAACAGGCGAGAGCGGGCTATCATTAATAGGAAATATTATGAGTAATAAATTCAAGAAATCCAGAACAGCGAAAGCGATCTCGGGTTTTGTGGGTTTGACAACGGCTCTCCTTATGATGGGAGGAGCGGCGGTAGGAACCGCTTCAGCTCAATCCGTTGACGATCTCACCGCTCAGATCAACAGCTTGTTGGCGACCATTTCGGCCCTCCAAGCGCAACTCGCGACCATGCAAGGAGGAGGAACACCGGCAACGACCGGCTACACCTTCACCCGCAACCTTACGGTAGGCGACACGGGAGAAGACGTGCGTCAACTCCAGATGGTCCTCAACAGCAACGC
>PFQT01000002.1 GCA_002788135.1 Candidatus Yonathbacteria bacterium CG_4_8_14_3_um_filter_46_25 | reverse complement strand
GGGAATATTTTGTTGTCGGGCGAGCTCTCCGATCCGTCGGATGTCGCGTTACAGGGGGGCGGCATGGGGCTTCTCGCGACTTATTACAATGGATCTAACTTTGAGAGCGCGGTCGGAACGCGAACCGAAGGTCCTATTAACTTCGTGTGGGGACAAGGCACAAACCCGATGAGTCCACAAATCGATTCGGCCTTATATTCGGTCAGGTGGCGCGGGAAGATCGAGCCACTCACCACCGGTCTCTATACATTCTCGACGGGGAACGGCGGTGTCAACACTAACGGCGGAGTGCGTCTTTTCATAAATGGCGAGCGGGTGATTGACCAATGGAATAACGGTAACGATAACATTGAGCGCACCGGAACATTTTATCTGGAGAAAGGGTACAAATATGACGTTGTCGTGGAGTTTTATAATGATGGCGGGGATAGCGAGGTAAAACTCTACTGGCAAGGTCCTGGTGTTCTAAAGCAGATTGTTCCGAAAACACAGCTCTATACCTACGAACAGCTTGCCACTGCGCCTCCAGCGGAATCGGCGGGAGATCCCTTCAATACCTCTGCCAGTCCGTTTTCATGCGTAACGGCGCCCGACGACTGCGCGTATACCGTCGCGCCGGGAGAAAGCAAGACCATTACCGTTTCGTTCAATCCAAGCGCCGAAGGAGATTCGTGGAAGAACGCGTACTTTACCGGCGGCGGAGGCATGGTCGTCCCTCTTTTTGGCATTGGGAACGCCGACCCGACGATGGGTATTGAATGGTGGGATGCTGGTGCTGGTGCTTGGGGCGCTCCTCCGGGAACGGTTGATTTTGGCAGCGTCAATATCGGCACGAACTCGACGCAAAAATTCAGGGTGAGCAACACCGGTGCCGGAACGCTCGAAGGATCAATTATCGTCAACGCTCCTTTCTATTGCGAAACACCTGGCGCGTGTTCATTTACGGTCGCGAATAGTAATGCCATTTCGCCCGACAGTTCTCGCGAGTTTATCTTTAAATATTCACCGGGAGTAAATGACGAAGGAGTCAAAACCATGACTGCTCGCTTTGTTAACACAACCATGGGCCCCCCCGATACACTCGTTGATTTCAGGGGGAACGGTATATTCGTCCCGACGATCACGCTTGATACCTATTCGTTCGATTTTGGACAAGTTCCGGTCGGCACGACCGCGACACGTGAAATTGTGTTCCAAAACCAAGGAACTGAAGCCTTTAACGGGAATGTTTCCATTGCCGCCGGTCGTCCGGAGTTTTCATGCGCCGACATTGACGGAAACGCGGCGTGTTTATATGACATTAACGGTAAAAACACTTCTTACGCTGGCTCCATTCCACCTTATTGCGTTGCCGATGGCGGACCCTACTCCTGCGTCACCGCGACGTTCACGTTCACCCCGGCCACTTCCGGGCATGTTTCAGTTCTTGTCACTTTGTCCAATCCTAGCGGACTCCAGTTTATTCTCGAGGGTACCGGTGTCCGCACCGAGGGGAAATTTGAAGAGTTTTAATCAAATAATACCTCGCTCGTGGTGAAAAAATATCAGAAAAGGTATCAGAAAAGGTCCGACCTTTACAATTTTTATAATTTGTAAAGGTCGGACCTTTTCGGGCCTTTTATACAGAGCTATTTTTCTGTATAATTGAGCGGATGAGCATGAATGATCAAACAATTCCAATTTCAAGCGGCCACTTACATCCGCTTACGCTGACTATTCGCCACATTGTCGGTGCGATTGCGCCGCTTGGATTCGAAGTCATACTCGGCCCTGAAAAAGAGACCGAATATTACAATTTTGACGCGCTCAATGTCCCAAAAAACCACCCGGCACGCGATATGCAGGACACATTTTGGATAAAAGGGGTCACTGAAACTGTCTTACGCACCCACACGTCGGCGGTCCAGGCGCGACACATGGAGTACAACCATCCGCCGTTTCGGATTCTTGTTCCTGGAAAGGTGTTTCGTCACGAGGCGACCGACGCGACACATGAGGCACAGTTCTATCAGGTAGAAGGACTTGCCGTGGATAAAAATATTTCCCTTGCCGACCTGAAAGGAACACTCCTCTTTTTTCTCAAAGATTTTTTCGGCGAAGACATCACCATGAGATTGCGTCCGAGTTTCTTTCCGTTCGTGGAACCGGGCGCTGAGATCGATATCGGGTGTTTTAAGTGTTCCGGGAAAGGGTGTGGCGTGTGCAAACAGACTGGCTGGATAGAGATACTTGGCGCCGGCATGGTGCACCCAAATGTTCTCAATATCCACAAAATTGATCCGAGAAAGTGGCGTGGATTTGCGTTTGGGCTTAGTGTTGATCGTCTCATTATGCTCAAGTACGGCGTTCCTGATATCAGACTTTTGTATTCGGGCGATTTACGGGTAGTTAATCAATTTTAACAAGTATGCTTGTTTCCTATCGTTGGCTCGCCGCGCATTTTGCAAAAGAGTTGCCGTCCGCGCAAGAAGTCGCGGAGCTTCTCACCATGCACACGTTTGAAGTTGAAAGCGTTTCCAGAAATGGCGATGACTTTATTCTTGATGTTGACGTGCTTCCCAATCGGGCGCATGACTGCCTCTCGCATCGCGGTATCGCGCGCGAGATCGGGGCGGTGACTGATGTCCCTGTTGATCATGATCGCGCCACTCAGACATTAACGAACAAGGCGCGAACAACGGAAAAGAAGCCGGAGATCGACGTTGCCGACGAGAAACTCTGCAGGCGATATATCGGACGGCGTATCGAGGGCGTGCGCGTCGGCCCATCGCCGGATTGGCTTCGAGAACGGCTTGAGTCGATCGGAGGGCGTTCAATCAACAATATCGTTGATATTACAAATTATGTCATGCTTGAATTGGGTCAGCCGCTCCACGCGTTCGACGCGGACAAACTTGATGGTAATGCCATAAAGATTCGTCTTGCACGAACGGGAGAATACATAACGACGCTTGACGGCAAAGACATTGCGCTTGATGAAAGCGTCTTGGTGATTGCCGATGACTCGTCGCCGCTCGCGATCGCGGGGATTAAAGGAGGCGCAAAAGCGGAGATTGATAAGAGGACGACCACTATTATTGTCGAGTCCGCCAACTTTTCTCCGGCAAACATACGCGCCACGGCGCGCCGGATCGGTATCCAAACCGATTCTTCAAAGCGGTTTGAGAACGAGGTCACACCCGAGCTTGCGGGGGAAGCAGTCGAGCTTGCCGTCGCTATGATCGTTCGATATGCCGCTGGTCCCGATATCGCACTCGGAGAGGTTGTCGACGTGTATCCGCGGCGGCCGGGCGCATACAAAACGGGTTTTTCGCTTGCGCGAGCGAATGCCCTCTTGGGAACGGATCTTTCACGTGAGACCACTCAAACGATCCTCAAGCGGCTTGGTTTTTCGTATGAGGTTATTGATCCGATCGCGCGTGCGTGCGAGCTTGCCCTGACATTCGCTGGAACGCCTTACAAACACGGAGCAAGCATCACCTACGACGCGCCTCGGTCGTTCGACTGTTCGTCGTTTGTTGCGTACCTTTTCGTCCAAGGAGGACTCTCGATCCCGCGCATGGCGGTCGATCAATATGTTTACGGCGAGCCAGTTAATGAAAATAATCTGTTACCCGGCGATGTCGTTTTCTCCAATACGGGAGATGGAAAGATATTTTATGAATCAGTTTCGTGGCTCGCGGGGACGAAGGTGGAAAAAGGCGTTGATCACTGCGGACTTTATCTCGGTGATGGAAGAATCGTTCACGCTACCGCCCAGACGGGGAATATTGTCATAGAGACACTTGATTCATCGGATCGATTCAAGAACATAACCGGTTTTCGGCGCATGACACGGTCGGGCGAGGAGGAGCGGTTTGTCGTTGCCATTCCGCCCGAACGTCTTGATCTGCGGATTGAGGAGGATCTCATTGAAGAGATCGGCAGGATCTATGGCTATCGCGCCATCACGGCGCGTGTTCCGCGATTGAATGAAGGGGGTAAATCAACTGTCAATCCGGTGTTTTTTTATGCCAACAAGGTAAGGAATATTTTGGTCGACCGCGGATTTTCCGAGGTATACACCTATTCGTTTAAAGATGCCGGCGATGTCGAGCTTGTAAATCCGATTGCAAGCGACAAGGCATATTTAAGAAAAGACATTTTGTCAGCCATGCGGGAGACTCTTGAATCAAATGATCATCGTGGCGATCTCCTTGGTTCGGATGATCTGAAAGTGTTTGAGATCGGAGCTGTTTTTCATGGGGGCGCGGAGTATGTAAGTTTGTGTATTGGCAGAATGATACGCGCGTCATATCGCGGAACCGATAAAAAAGAGATCGCTAAGAATCAAAAGCGCGTGTTGGCCGACACTATTGCCGTTCTCTCCGACGAGCTCGGGATATTTATTAAACCTACGGCGGAAGCGTTCGAAAAAAATGGAGCGATAGTTGAGATCAATTTTGAAAAGCTGGTCAAAGAACTTCCCGTCCCGAATGCCTACGGCGATGTGCTTGCCACGGGAACGTCCATTGGTCAATTTGCGCCGCTGTCTCCGTATCCGTTCATCACACGCGACATCGCCGTCTTTGTGTCACCCGATATTCGGGCCGACGCGGTGGCGAAACTTATTCGGGAGCACGCGGGGAAGCTTCTCGCCGGGGAACCGAGGATATTCGACACTTACGAGAAAAAGGACACAGATGGTGTCGTTGAACGAATCTCGTACGCGTTTCGCATGGTTTTTCAGTCGCGTGAGAAAACGCTTACCGATGTCGAAGTCAACGTCATTATGGGCGGCATAGTAAACGCCATTGAGAGTAATGATGGCTGGGTGGTGCGATAATCGTATGAAACTTGGTGTACCGTATTTTTCTCAACAACGTGACGTGGAAAGAGAGGAGTGGCGCAGTCGCGCATGCGGGGTGACCGCTATAAAAATGACGCTTGATTTTTACGCGCCAAAGAATGCCGTTTCGATAGACGACCTTATCGACGAGGGCGTTGTCATTGGCGGGTATGGAGAGCACGGCTGGATACATGATGGCCTTGTCATTCTCGCGAGAAATCACGGACTCAACGCGTATCGGCAAGAGTTCAAAAGCATGACTATCGATCCGTCAAAAAGGACCGGGCGCGTCAATGAACGAGAACATGAACTTGCAGAAAGTGGAATAAAAAAGATTACTCGGGTTCTTGAGAGCGGTATGCCTGTCATCGTTTCTATTCACGGCGGTTTTAAGAGCGGCGGGGGGCACCACATTGTCGTGTTGACGGGTGTTAATGCAGGTAAAGAAGAAGAAACGGTAAACGGTTTTTATTATCACGAACCGAATTCAAACGATTCCGCCTCCGGCATGTATGCGTATGTTGATAGAGAGACATTCAAAAAACATTGGCGCAAGATGGCTATCTTCGTAAGCGATACCGGGCAAATGGATGAATGTTATCGTGCGTGAGATTGATACGATAGTCAGGAAAGAAAACTGTAATAACCGACTTTGCAAAACGGCCATTCGATCCGATGGTATTTCAAAATATTCAATATTTGCAACGTTTCTGGTCGATCATATCGTTTTTCCCGGTACTCTACGCCCTAATCTTTAATCATGAGCGCAGTTGCTTCCATTATTGCCGTTTTTTTGCTATCATTATCTCCTTGATGCCCGTATCAGAACGGGTAATAATATTGTTTTTTAATAAAACTATGGCAAAAAAGGCGACAAATGGACATCATTATCAGGCGGACGATATTCAGGTTCTTGAAGGACTTGAGCCGGTGCGAAAACGTCCTGGTATGTATATCGGATCAACCGGCGTTGAAGGGCTGCATCATTTGGTGTGGGAGATATTTGATAACGGCCGCGATGAAGCGATGGGCGGGTTTGCCGATCATATTGAAGTCGCGTTCTTGCCGGAAAATCGGGTGCGGGTGGTTGACAACGGAAGAGGTATTCCGGTTGACGTGCACAAGAAGACAAAAGTTTCGGCTCTTGAGACCGTCATGACAACGCTCCACGCCGGAGGTAAATTCGGCGGCGACGGATATGCAAAAGCGACAGGAGGACTTCATGGTGTCGGCGCTTCCGTTGTCAACGCGCTCTCTTCATACATGAAAGTCGAGGTTCACAAGGACGGTGGATACTATGTGCAAGAATACAACAAAGGGAAAAAGAAAGCGAACGTTAAGAAGGTTGGAAAAACCGACTTCAGCGGAACGATCGTCACGTTCGACGCTGATCCCGAAATATTTCAGGAAATAAAATACAATTGGAAAGAGACCACCAGTCATTTGAGGCAACAGGCATATCTTGTCCGCGGTATGTGGATAACAGTGATCGACGCGCGCGAGTGCAAGGAAGAAAAAACATTGATGCGAGTCGCTGGCGACAATGGAACCACCTATCTTACCAATCTCGGCATTGATATTCCATCGGAATCATACTATTTTGAAGGGGGTCTTGTGTCGCTTGTAAAATTCTATAATCGAGGGCTAAAACCAGTTCACAAGAACGTGTTTTATGTTGAAAAGGAGATTGATGGTGTTTTCGTCGAGATTGCTGTGCAATATGCCGATGATATTTCCGCGCGCGATTTTGCCTTTGCGAATAACACTTATAACGCCGAAGGAGGGATGCATGTGACCGGATTTCGCACGGCACTCACCCGCAAATTGAACGACTACGCGCGGAAGAATAATTTCCTCAAAGATGCCGATGAGAATCTGACAGCGGATGACGTGCGCGAGGGGATTACCGCCGTGATCTCGGTGAAGTTGAAAGAAATCCAGTTTGAAGGTCAGACAAAGGGGAAGCTTGGAAGCGTTGAAGCGCGCGGGGCTGTTGAAAAAGTGTTCGGTGAAGGATTTTTAAACTTTTTGGAGGAACACCCCGATGACGCACGGAGCATCATAAACAAGGTCATTCTTGCATTCCGTGCCCGTAAAGCGGCAAAAGCGGCAAAAGACAGCGTCTTGCGCAAGGGAGCGCTTGAAGGCGTCACATTGCCGGGGAAGCTTGCGGATTGCCAGACATCAAAAAAAGACGAGGCGGAACTCTTTGTTGTTGAAGGAGATTCCGCGGGCGGTTCGGCAAAGATGGGGCGTGACCGAAGAACGCAAGCGATCCTTCCGCTTTGGGGAAAGATTCTCAATTCGGAAAAATCACGTCTCGACAAGGTTGTCACCGCGCGCGGGGTTCGCGAACTCATTATCGCAATCGGAACGGCGGTGGGGGACACGTTTGACATCAGCAAACTTCGTTACGGGAAAATCATCATCGCGACTGATGCCGATGTTGATGGCGCCCACATTCGGACACTCTTGTTGACGCTTTTCTATCGATATCTCAAGCCGGTAGTCGAGGCAGGAAATGTATTCATTGCGATGCCGCCTTTGTATAAGATAAAGAAAGGGAAAGAAGTGACGTATGTTTACAGTGAAGAAGATAAAATAAAAGTTCTCGGAAAAGACGCGGTTGCCCTGGAAGAAGCAGTGCTGACCGATGAAAGCGTTACCGAAGAAAATGAACAGACGGAAGAGGATTTGAACGAAGAAGGGGAGGAAATCGAGACAACAAAAACAAAAAAACAAAAAATTTCCATTCAGCGCTATAAAGGTCTTGGGGAAATGAACCCGGAAGAATTATGGGAAACAACCATGAATCCGCTGTCGCGCGTGTTGAAAAAAGTGACTATCAACGACGCGCAAGACGCGAATCGGGCGTTTGATGTGCTCATGGGTGTCGATGTTATGTCGCGTAAACTTTTTATACAAGCAAACGCCAAGAAAGCGACAATAGATGTTTGATCCTAACCTTATTCGGTAAAATATCACACGCTCCGCAAAGCTGTACAAACTAACTGTAAAGGTCCGACCTAAACTGTAGACCTTTACAGTTATTGATGGCTTGTTTAGTTACCTTTTGTCGCCTCATATGGTTAACTGTATACAGGGCGCGGTGGACAAACGGCTTGGTTTATTGATAAAATTGATGTATGAAATTCCAAGGGCATGATGCGAATTCGGGATCGGTCATCAACAAGAATACTATGCCGAAATGGCTCCGGTTTCTCCTCAAAACATACGCAGTAATACTTTTGTTTATCTTTTTCTATCTCGCAACAAGGTTATCCGGCATACTGTTGCGCGTAAAAGATTTTTCTGAAGATTTTTCTGAGATTTTTTCGTTTTTTCAGCTATCATTTAGCTTGATCATTCCCATCTTTATTTTTTTTTACCGTGTCGATCCTTATTTTAGGAATCATATATAGCATCGGCGTATTCAGGTTAAAACGTTGGGTTCTTCCAGTCATCCTGTTTTTTACCATCGGTTCAAGTGTTGCAAGCGTACGTGTCTTTATCACCAAATATTACATCTCGGCCGGGGAATTTCTCGGCCTTGTCATTGGCCTGGCTCTTACGTTAACCATAGCTTGTGGCGCGTGGGCATACAGAAAAGAATTTTCCGGTCCGGCGCGAAAATTATGGATACAAATTCCATTGCTCTTGGTGTTTGCCCCTGTCGTGATGTTTTCCATTCTCACGCCGATATACACCGACGACCTTGGCGTTTACGATTCGGATATACTTCTCCCGAACATGGAAATATTGTCCGAGTTCGACAATGCTTACTACGCGCTTCCAGTAATTGATGAACTGCCTTTGCCTCTGCGCGATGCCCTTATAGAAACGGATGAATATTATCGAGCACTTGAGCAAGGGAAAAGTATTGGCATCGATGAAGTAGCGCCTCACCTCAACGCCCTTGCTGGAATTATCGATGCTTTTATTGGAGCATCACAAAAATCGGGGTACCAGTGCCCGTCTTCAGTGAACGAATATGGTCCTGCTACGATCTTATGCAGTTTGGAAGGTTTTCGGGCTATGGCAAAAGCTGTTGCACTGAGGTCATACGTTGAAGCACGGGAGGGTCGTATAGATATCGCTCTTGATATCGCTCTTGCGCCGGCTCGATTTGGCAAACTGATGGATAGTGGACATCCTGATTTCATCGAACATTTGGTGGGGATCGCGCTTACGGGGATCAGCATTGATTCGATTGGTCGTGTTCTTGATCAAGCAACGCCGTCTGAATCGATACCGCCAAACATCGCGCGCGAACTCGAAATGTATGAATTCGATGGCTCGTCTTTCGTTGTTTTTTTGAAACGAGAATATATGGAGAGAAAAAAGATGCTACAGATGTTCGAGAAACTGGAAGGATACTCCTTCCACTATGCTAATACTCTGAATGATTTTGCGGCTATCGCACGGAGGGATATTGAAGCGGCAGGACAGAGGTGTGGTGATCGTTTGGAACAAAATGAAGCGTTTTTCGGCGTTAATGTTAAAGAAATAAAAAACTCGCCAATCTGGTTGACGGCACTCAAACCGAACGGGATCGGCGAAATATTGAAACAGACTATCGGTGATATCCCTTTGGGTGGTTCTGTGCGAGTGAAAGAGTGCGCAGTGAACGAGCGCAACGAGAAGGTTCAACAACGATTGTTAGAGAAAAGTTGAGAGTAAACTTTATTGGACACCGAGTGTCCAATAAACTCGGACAAGTGAAGAAAATGGGGATCAGTACAATAAAATCCCAGAAAACATGGGACAATATTTTCATGTTACCAAATCAATCGAGTCGCCGTTAGAATGAAAAATATTGTACGTATCCCTATTTTCCTCTGTTTTCTCTCAATTTGTATTTTCCATGGGGCAATGATACTTGCCGTCGTTAGATTTTTCGTGAGGTCATTCGAGCGCTTGCGTTAAGATTAAGTAATATGGTACACTACCTTGTACCTAGGTACTAGGTTAGTATAACAGATACATCTTTATGCAAAGCAAGAAATTATCAACAAAAAAAGATAAGTCACTGAAGCTTGCGAAACAAGCGCGTGGCACTTTGGAAAAGGTCATCAAAATGATTGAGGAAGACAAGTATTGTCCCGAAATAATTCAGCAAGCAGACAGTGCGGTTGGACTTTTAAAAACAGTTAAAAAGGAACTTCTGGCAGGGCACCTCGACACTTGTGCGTTTGAGCGCATGAAAGAAAATAAAGACGGTGCCATCAAAGAACTTCTTAAAATCTACAATTTATCAAACTAATATGAGTACTACACAAGTTTACAAAGTTAAAGGAATGCACTGTGCCTCATGCGCGAGCATTATCGAGCGTACTGTCAAAAAAATTGATGGTGTTTCGGACGTATCAGTGAACAATGGAACCGAGAAAGCAAAAATTTCATACGATGAAAGACTTGCTTCTCACGATGTTTTTAATAAAAAACTAGAGCCACTTGGATATGTCCTCGAAATGGAAATGTCCGATATGCACAAAGAGCATACTGGCATCAATCAATCAAAACAGGAAAAATTAAAAGAAGTATCGGAAATGCGCTCCTCTGTATTTTTTGCACTTCCGCTTGCGGGCATCGGTATTCTCATTATGGCATGGGAAATTTTTGGAAAGTACAGCATCGTACCCGCAATGCCCGAAACAATCTACGAATTCTTTCATCACCTTCTCCCTATTTTTGCCACATTTATTTTTGCCACGATTGGTAAGCCGTACGTTGTTGGGGTATATCGTTTTTTCCGATACGGCAAGGCAAACATGGACACTTTGATCGGTCTCGGTACTTCTGTGGCATTTTTGTACAGCTTCATCATTTCCGCTTTTGACAAAATTCTCGCGCCATATGTGAATGTCGAATATACCTACTATGATGTCACCATCGTCGTAATTACATTTATTGCGCTTGGAAAATATCTAGAAGCTAAGTCAAAAATAAAAACTGGCGATGCAATTGAAAAATTGCTTGGACTTCAAGCAAAAACTGCGCTTGTTGTGCGCAACGCAAAAGAAATAGAGATTGCAATTGACCAAGTAGTTTTGGGCGATATTGTCATAGTAAAGCCAGGGCAAAAAATTCCGGTTGATGGTGTTGTCGTTTCCGGCTCATCATTTGTTGATGAGTCAATGCTCACTGGTGAGCCGATTCCAGTTGAAAAGAGTCTTAATGCGCAAATAGTTGCGGGAACTATCAATACCTCGGGAACATTTAATTTCAAAGCGACCAAGATTGGTTCGGAAACGTTACTATCGCATATCATAAAAATGGTAGAGGAAGCGCAAGGAAGCAAAGCGCCGATTCAGGCACTTGCGGATAAAATTTCTTCTATTTTTGTCCCTGTAGTGCTTGTACTTGCCACACTTACATTTGGTGCGTGGCTTTACTTTGGTATTCCTGTCTTTGGATTTGCACAAGCACTAGGGTTTGCCCTCACTTCGTTTGTTGGTATCCTTGTTATTGCTTGTCCATGCGCGCTAGGACTCGCAACACCAACGGCGATTATCGTTGGAGTTGGTAAAGGTGCGCAAAACGGTATTCTCATCAAAGACGCCGCTACCCTAGAAACACTGCATAAGGCGGGTGTGATAGTGGTTGATAAGACGGGAACCATCACCAATGGGAAACCGGAGCTTAGTAAGATTGAAAACAAAAGTGACAAAACTAATGATGAAATACTTTCAATTCTGGCGACACTTGAATCAAGATCGGAACATCCTATCGCTCACGCTATTGTTACCTATGCAAAAGAAAAAAACATTGTATTGAAAAATATTGAGCAGTTTGAAAATATAAGAGGAAAGGGATTGCAAGGGATAGTTGCAAATCAAAAATATTTTGCAGGTAACACAAAAATTCTTGTTGATTTTAATATCAGTTTCGACGCGAAACATATTGATGAGGAGACAAGGCAAGGTAAAACTCCTGTGATTCTTACTGATACAAAAAACGTACTCGCGATTGTCTATGTTGCCGATCAGGTCAAAGACGAAGCGAGGGAAACAGTTGCATCACTGCACAAACTCGGTAAAAAAGTGATAATGCTCACTGGCGATAATAAAAATACTGGTGAATATATTGGTGGTTTGGTTGGCATTGACGAAGTTATTGCGGAAGTAATGCCGGAGGATAAATTGCGTATCGTTAAAGAATTGCAAAGTAAGGGCAATGTCGTCGCCATGGCGGGCGATGGCGTGAACGATGCGCCCGCGCTCGCCCAGGCTGATGTTGGTATTGCTATGGGTACGGGTACAGACGTAGCGATTGATTCAGCAGGGATTACGCTTCTTGGCGGCGATATTGCCAAACTCACCAAGGCGGTCAAGCTTTCTAAAATGACGATGCTAGGAATTAAGCAAAATCTATTCTGGGCATTTATCTATAACGTTGTCGGTATTCCGCTTGCGGGAGGATTGTTCTACCCGATATTGGGCTGGCTTCTCTCACCAGTCTTTGCGGGGTTCGCGATGGCGATGTCGTCAGTATCGGTCGTGTCAAATTCATTACGAATTAAGGCAAAAAAACTATGAAAACAATAACACTTCACGTCAGTGGTACACATTGTGCATCGTGCAAAATTCTTATTGAAGATGTTTTGAATGAGCAGATGGGAATTAAAAATACCAATGTAGATTTGAAAGAAAAAACTGTGTCATTTGATACAGAACTAACTGATAGCAACGACGAACTCGCAAGAATCTTGAGCGAAAAAGTAAAACATAATGGTTATACGTTTTCTCTAGAGAAAAAGGCGAAGGTGCGAAGAGATAATGGAGTTATTTGGCAAGCATTGCCGATTGGTCTGGCGTTCCTCGCCTTGTTCTTCATCGTACAAAAATCAGGGATACTGAACTTTGGTTTAGGCGGAACAATAACACCAGTCACCAGTTTTATCATTGGTCTCGTCGCGTCCGTCTCAAGCTGTCTCGCGATTGTTGGCGGGCTTGTACTCTCTCTTTCCGCAACAGTATCTCAAGACAAAATAAGTGATGTAAAACCGATGATGCTTTTCCATGGCGGAAGACTAGTTAGTTTTGCAATACTTGGTGGTGTTCTCGGCGCCATCGGGAGTGCGATTGGTATAAATTTTACCATTACCGCGATGCTCGGAATTATTGCATCAGTCGTGATGATTTTACTCGGGTTTAACCTTGTAGGAGTGTTTGAGAGAAATATTATCTCTCTACCTTCAAGAGTTTTTAGTTTCTTCCGCAAGATTGAGCATAAGACAATAGCGCCATTCTTGGTTGGAGTGGGTACATTTTTCCTACCTTGCGGATTTACTCAAGCGATGCAGGTCGTCGCGCTTTCAAGCGGTTCGTTTTTCTCGGGACTTACGATCATGACAGCATTTGCTCTAGGCACATTACCAATGCTCGCGCTGTTGTCATTTGGCCCTGCGTCATTTGCTCAATCAAAACATGCACCGCTTTTTTTCAAATCAGCGGGAATCGTAGTTATCGGGCTCGGCATTTTTGCCCTGCTCGCGGGACTTGCGGGACTCGGCGTTATCAATCCATTATTTAATATATAATTTACTAGCTAACATCCATGCAAAAGAATACAATCATTTCAATTATTATCAGCCTCGCGATTGTTGGCGGAACACTCTACTTTGTATTTGACGAATCTGCTTCATCAGAAAGTGTTGGCGGAGAAATTCCACAATCACAAAATGTCGAAATTCGTGATGGCATCCAATACGTCACGGTGATGGCACGGGGTGGGTATTCACCACGCACTTCGGTAGTACAACCCGATATACCAACAAAACTCATAGTAAAAACAAGCGGCACTTATGATTGCTCGGCATCTCTGGTAATTAGAGAAGTTGGCTTTCAGAAGATTCTCCAGCCGACAGGTGAAGAAGTGATTGATTTGGGAACACTTAAAAAAGGAGACGAAATGCAAGGAATCTGCAGTATGGGGATGTTTAATTTTACTGTGCAGTCCATGTAAAAGGTAAAAGATCAGTATTTAGTATGTAATGCGTTTATGCAACTCGGCATAATTCTACAATCCAATAAACCGGAGCATGCGTGGAATGCATTCCGCCTCGGGATTACCGCGCTCAGAGCTAATCATCAAGTTGAAATCTTTTTGATGAGTGAAGGGTCGGAGCTTGATACCATCCCCGACAGTAAAGATTTTGACGTTTCGGCAAAAGTGTCGGAATTCAAAGATTTGAAGGGTGAGATCTACGCTTGTGGCAGTTGCCTCAAGGTACGAGGCAAGGAAAAAAGCAAAATTTGCCCTATTTCCACCATGTCTGACTTGCTCAAAATGGTTGAGAATTCGGACAAAGTTTTAGTATTTGGCTAACATTATGATTATAAAAATACTTCGTATAAGAACGCGTTGGCTGAAATTATAAACTTTTTAACAAAAAACTATGGGATAGATTATAAAAGCGATTGTTTAATAGGAGTAGAAAATTTTTATGAAAGATTGTTGTGTGGCAATAGTTGGCAACAAACCAATATCAATAAAATATTATTTCCGTCACTCTTGCTTATATTGGTTGTAGTTTTTGCATTTACTATTTATCATTTTATTAAAAAGAGAAGGCGTTAAAAAGTTTGGCTTTAGTACTTTATTAATAAGGGTTAACCTATTTTAACAAAATGTTTATTTATAAATGCTCGACCTGATCCTGATTTAAGATACTTCTCAAATTCAAATGCTTTGTATTTATCTTCGGTTGCAAAGTAGAACTCTAATGTTACCGGCAAGCGATTCGCTGTTGCAGGCACATTACCTTTTGTATGCCTATCTAAACGATCAATAATATTGTCAGTACAGTCGACATAATATCCATCTTTGCATTTTAAACTATAAACATAATGCATAAATTTTTCTTGTCGCCTTCGCAAACCGTGGCGGACTGCGTCACGCCGTAGGTTCGCTTCGGCGAACCAGAGGCGGGGACGATGCCCGGAACTTTGAACCAAAAAAACGGCTCAAATTAGAGGATCTTGATAAAAGTATACAGAAACTAAGGCCGAGGCGCAACGCGCCGAGGCAACTTCTTATGATTTCACAAAAAGTGAAAATTGGCGGAGAGGGTGGGATTTGAACCCACGGTGCAGTTTCCCGCACGCCGCATTTCGAGTGCGGTGCCTTCGACCACTCAGCCACCTCTCCAGA
>PFQT01000056.1:338-15025 GCA_002788135.1 Candidatus Yonathbacteria bacterium CG_4_8_14_3_um_filter_46_25 | reverse complement strand
CTTCGGGGGCCGGGGAGACCGAAGAAGATACTATGACACATATTTATGAAAAATATTGTACTTATCCCCATTTTCTTGGGCTGGCGGAACAGAATGCCCGGTGGGCTCTCAAAAGTATCACAATGGTACGGACTATTCTACGGGCGGAGTGGGAGGGACGACAGAGTACGCTCCCGAGGATGGTATTGTGAGAGAGATTACTCAAAGTACTGCTGGATGGGGCTACAATATAGTAATGGAACACACGAGCCCCTTCGGGAAGCAAATATACATCGGTTATATGGCATATACAGCCAAACGCTGATGCATTCGCGTCGGTTGGCAGTGGCTTCATTCCAAAAGGCGCACCTCTCGGTACTGTAGCCAACCTTACATATCCCAAGGTTTCGCATTTTCACTTGGGTATGAGAATGGTTGCGTACTCTTACCCTACTTCTGGTGCCGGGGTATTGCCTCAGACAGATTGTAATAGCTACCTAGCCTACCCTGCGAACTTCGTGAATGTAGAGAATACAGGTAATGTCATAATCAGCAACTAGTAATCGAGTGAGCAGGAAAAGAGGATCGAATCGCCTCATCTCTTGGAATTTGAGGCGTTTTGCGCTTTTTAGCATTCCGCCCCGCCCCTGCCCGAATACTTGGAAGGCAGAACCCCAAAAAAATGTCCTTTCCATTTTAGAAAAAATCCACCCAGCGAAAATCAGAAAAGTAAGGAGCATTTTTTCTTTTTGGGGTTGCCGAGTGAAGCGAGGCGGTGGCGTGGCTTTCGTGGAGCGTACGGCTCAATTTCAAGCCACCACGCGCTCCGCGCGTGCGATTAGCCATCGTTACGAATTTTTGATAAAATAGGTTCGAGTGAAGTCGTAAAGACACTCCGCAATCAAAGAGAATGATTTTTTGGCAGGATTTGGGCGGGCAGAGCGAAGCTCTGTCCAAGGATTTACAGCGTTTCCGACCGCTTCGCGGTTTTTTAGGGTGAGGTTCGAGCTGAAGATTTTTTGGAGGGGAGGTCGTTCATTTTCGCAATTTTGTCCAGTGTTGAAGCGTCTTTTATCCATTCGTGTGTCGGTTCGATCCACGCAGATGGTCTTCGTAAAAGACGCTGTATTTGTTCCTCGACAGACTTCTTGTTGGACATAAGCGAGCGACGGCGTTTCAGATAGTCCTCTCGCTCAATATCTTGCGCGACATACACATCTGTAAGTCTGGCGAGGTTTTTTTGAAATGTTTTGTTCTTCCTCTCGTAATTCCAAAACTACCACTGATGCGGTGTGTTTATTTTTCTGTTCTTCAATATCTAACATTTCAAAAAACTTTGTAGCCAATTCTTTCGGCATAATATATTCGCTCATTTTTGCCGAAAGTTGTCGCTCCAATTCTTCTCCTCGTATGCACGGCTCAAAACATTTTTGGACTTTAGATTTTTTGGAACAATGATAATAATCGTCGAGTCAAGGAATTAATGCAAATTTATTTTCTTACGTATAAAAAAGGGGCGCATATTATGTGTCGCCCCTTATGCCGCGTCGTGGAGGCAATTATAGTGCTCCCGCTTGAAAGAACTATTAAAGCTAAAGCCGGATGACTATTCCATTATAATCACGGCAATGCCCGAGATCAGGCACATCCCAAAAGTCGAGAGGAACAGGTATCTTCCCGGTTCCTTCAACATCCACAATATATGACGGTAGCGCAATCCCGGACATACGCTTGTGCAGGGCGGTCATGATTTCGCGTTCACGCCCAATGTCGCAAACGAACCGTTCAAGTCCTGCAACTCGGTCGCATCGGTAGATGTAGTATGGGACGATGCCGAGGTAGTAAAGTTTCTTAAACAATCCTTCCAGAACTTCCTCCTCGTCGTTCACATTCTTCAGAAACACCGTTTGCGACAGCACAGGGAAGCCATACGCTCGTATCGTCCGAATGGCATCGGTGACATCGTAGTCAATCTCGTCGGGATGATTAACATGTACGAGAATATACGTTTGAAAACTCTCTCCGCATGCTTGTAATGCCTTAAGCAATCGTTTCACAGGTGGAGAGCCGATGCTTTTCGGCGAGTGAATTGGCAAACGTGTGCCGATGCGCACTACCTGAATGGATGGAATATCGCGCAATCCGGAGAGGATGCGCGTCACCGTTTGAGGAACGAATAGCGGGTCTCCGCCACTCAGAATGACATCATCAATCTCGGGGTGAGAGCGGATGTAGCAGAGCCCCGCCGCGATATCGGCATCGTCCAAATCTCCTTCCGCCGAGCCGATTTGTCTGCTTCGCGTACAGAATTGGCAGTGCGCGGCGCAACGGTACGTTGTTTTCCACAGTACTCGGTTTTGGTATTTGTGAACGATTCCCTTGATCGGGGAGTATAAAGATTCTTCTCCAAGGGGATCGTTTGGAGCGATATTTCCACCTGGGACATTTTGCAACCGGAACTGCAGTGCGACAGCGGCGCTACCGTCGCGAATCTTTCGCTGAAGGTGTGGAGTGACTTTCTCTTTCATGGCAAGCTTTCTTTTGTGAATGTACGGTTAAGGCAATGAGGCAGAACCTCTTTGAGCTTCTCTGCATATAGGGTAATAAAATTACGTAAATTATACAAGAGTTTTTGCGCAAGGAGAGCGAGGCGGCAACACGGGGTTGATGCCAAATCTCGCTATGGTGAAATACGCACGGATCACATAAAACAAATTCAGGCGCGGTGACTGGAATCCTTGTCCCATAACCCCAGCCTTTTGTTAGTCGGCGAAAGAAAACGAGTTTAAGATTTCCTGCTCTATATTCGTAAGAGTTGTGTCGCTAAAAAATACGATAGTATAAACGTCGGTGTTCTTGTCCCTTTCTATCGAATAAGCGATAAAGGAAGAGGAACAGCCCGGACTATCGCAGTAGCCGTTTAGAGCTTCAAAAACGCGCGCTTCTTTCTCGCCGAAAGTTGTAGTTGCGGCGAGCGGTGTATTTAAATGATAATACTTATAGAAAGGTTGTAATTTCTCTCTTATCCGTATTTCAAAAGCAGTCTCATCTCCTGATTTTTTAAACACTATAAGTCGATTGTGTTCATCGTTATCATAAGATGCGTTGCATGGACGACCCAAGCCGATTGTGAACCGTTTCGCCTTTTGGATTTCGGACACGAAGTGGTATAATACACGATAATGGACGAGATTAAGAAGCGGATCGATGAGCTGGAAGTGAAGATGCGAAGTCCGAACTTCTGGGACGACAAACAAAGCGCACAGGCGGCTATCAAAGAGCTCGGCAAGCTTAAAGATGAGCTCTCCGGTGTGGGAAAATATGACAAAGGCAGTGCGGTTGTCACTATTTTTTCTGGTGCCGGCGGCGATGACGCGGAGGATTTTTCGGCAATGCTCTGTCGAATGTATCTTAAATACATTGAGAACCGCGGGTGGGAGACGCACGTACTCCACGAGAACGAAAATGAACAGGGTGGTTATCGCAACATTGCGTTTGAGGTGAATGGCAAGGGCGTGTACGGTACGCTCAAGAACGAGTCGGGGGTGCATCGGCTCGTGCGTATTTCACCTTTTAACGCTAAAAAGCTTCGTCATACCTCGTTCTCAATGGTCGAGGTGGTGCCGCGCTTCGAGAAAGAGGGTGCCGTCGAGATCTCGCCGGACGACCTTAAGATTGACTTCGCGCGATCGTCGGGTCCGGGCGGGCAGAACGTTAACAAGCGCGAAACAGCCGTTCGTATTGTGCATGTTCCCACCAATATCGCCGTGCATGTCGATTCGGAACGCTCGCAGGCGCAAAATCGCGAGAAAGCCCTCGAGCTTTTGAGAGGGAAACTCTATCGGCTTCAAGAGGAACAGCGCCAGAAGCATGAAGGCGAAATGTACGTTAGTAAAACCACGGAAATCGAGTGGGGAAGCCAGATTAGGTCGTATGTTCTGCACCCATACAAGATGGTAAAAGATCACCGAACGGACGCAGAGGTGCGGGATATTGATAGTGTGCTCGAAGATGGTAAAATTGATGTGTTCATTGAGGCGGAAAAGGATATTTAAACGAAATGATCTATTTTGATAAAGTAACAAAAATATATTCGGATAACTCCATTGCGCTCGACGATGTGAACATGATGGTAAAGCCGGGCGAGTTTGTGTCTATCGTCGGGCATTCCGGCGCGGGCAAAACGACCCTTCTCAAGGTCCTTATGGCGGAAGAGAATCCGACCGAGGGGGCGGTTTTTTTTGAGTCGACCAATATTCACACCTTGCGGAATGGCGACCTTCCGAACTATCGCCGTCGCATCGGTGCGGTGTTTCAGGATTTCAAGTTGCTTCCTAATAAGACCGCTTACGAGAATATAGCTTTTGCGATGGAGGTCGCGGGGCGTCCCGACGACGAGGTTGCTTCGGATGTGCCGCATGTGCTTGAGCTTGTCAATCTCGGAGAAAAGATGTGGAATTTTCCAAAAGAACTCTCTGGCGGGGAGCGCCAGAGAGTTGCCATCGCGCGCGCAATCGTTAATCAACCCGATCTCATTATCGCCGACGAGCCGACGGGCAATCTTGACCCGATCAACACCTATGAGATCGTGCAGATATTAAAAAAGATTAACGATCTCGGCACAACCGTAATTCTGACCACGCACAACAAAGGGGTGATTGACAATCTTGGCAGGCGAGTGATCACCATGGACAGCGGGCGAGTAGTTCGTGATGATGTTAAAGGGCGGTATATTTTATAATCTCATCACACATTTACATGACTTGGACCAATACCAAAAGAATAATAAAAGCGGGATTCATGAGTTTCTGGAGAAGTGGCGTCGTTTCGATATCGGCGATCCTTATGATGACCATCGCGCTCCTCATGATCGGGACGACCATACTTACGAGCGCTTATCTGCAGTCAACTCTCGGTGATATCGAAAAAAAGGTTGATGTGAACGTGTATCTCGATGTTAGCGCGACCGAGAACGACGTGCTCGCACTCAAGCAATCTTTGGAAAACTTGCCGGAGGTTAAAGAGGTTACCTATACCTCAAAAGAGGACAACAAGGCGGCTTTCATCGAGTTGCACAAAGATGACGAGCTTTTGGTGCGGGTGTTCGACGAACTTGATGACAATCCACTCCGCCCCATACTTAAAATTTCAGCGAAAGACCCGTCACAATATGGTGCGATTGCGAGCTTTCTTGAGCATGACACGACCCTCTCTTCGGGCGGCGCCTCCATCATCAACAAGGTCACTTACAAGAAAGACATCATTGACCGGCTGATCAAAATTCTCGCTGGCGCACGCAAGGTCGGGTTCTCGGTGGCGGTCGCGCTTGTCCTGATTTCAATCTTCATTACACTCAACACGCTCCGTCTTGTTATTTACATCTCGCGTGAAGAAATATCGGTCATGCAACTTGTTGGTGCGAATAGTAAATACATCCGCGGGCCGTTCGTCATTGAGGGTGTCATATATGGCGTGGTTTCCTCGCTCCTTACCCTTGCGCTCTTCTATCCGCTCACCTCATGGGTGCGCAATGTGACAGGCAATTTTTATGGCGGGATCGACTTGTTCAAATACTACGTTGATAACTTTGGCCAGATATTTATCATTATCATGGGATCGGGCATTACCCTTGGCGTGATTTCCAGCTTGTTAGCGATCCGTCGCTATTTGAAACAGTAAACGCGTATTTCAATGAACAAAAGATCAAAAACTCGCAAGTACATTTTTGTCGTGGGGGGTGTCATCTCCGGTGTTGGTAAAGGCATTACCACTTCATCGATCGCAAAAATCCTCGCGGCGCGTGGGCTCATCGTCACCGCGATGAAAGTCGATCCCTATGTCAATGTTGATGCGGGCACCATGAATCCCACCGAACACGGCGAGGTTTTTGTTTTGGATGATGGTGATGAGACCGATCAGGACATGGGAAATTACGAGCGTTTTCTCGACACGACACTCTCGCGGATCAATTACATGACAACCGGTCGCATCTACGAGGCGGTCATCAAAAAAGAGCGCAATCTTGATTACAAAGGTAAATGTGTGCAGGTGGTGCCGCATATTCCTCAGGAAATTATTCGCCGCATCAAACTTGCGGCAAGCAAAGCTGATGCTGACATTACCGTCATTGAGATCGGGGGGACAGCGGGCGAATACGAAAACATTCTTTTCCTTGAGGCTGCGCGTATGATGCGCATTGATCACCCGGGTGATGTGCTTTATGTGATGGTGAGCTATCTTCCCGTTCCACCGACGGTTGGTGAAATGAAGACCAAACCGACCCAGCACGCCGTACGCGCGCTTAACGCGACGGGCATCCAGCCGGATGTCATCATCGCGCGAAGCGAGATGCCGCTTGATCGCAAGCGTAAAGAAAAACTCGCGCTTTTTTGTAATATTGAAGTGGACAATGTGATCTCGGCGCCCGATGTTGATAGTATCTACGATGTGCCGATCAATTTTGAAAAAGGTGAGCTCGGCGACAGCATTTGCAGAAAACTGCATATACGCGAGAGTGGCAAGAAGCACGACCTTGTTGATTGGAGAAATTTCGTTGCGCGAGCGAAATCGGTCAAAAAAGAAGTGAACATCGCGATTGTTGGCAAATATTTCGACACTGGCGACTTTGTCTTGAGTGACTCATATATTTCCGTCATTGAAGCGGTAAAATTCTCGGCTTATCAAAACCATGTGAAACCGAGATTCACATGGCTCAACGCGGGTGATTTTGATCATGGCAATGGCAAAAAACTTGTTGAGCTCGCGGCGTTCGACGGCATCATCGTCCCGGGCGGGTTTGGCGAGCGAGGGATAGAAGGCAAACTTAAAGTCATCCGCTATGCGCGTGAACACAAGATTCCCTATTTCGGTCTGTGCTATGGCATGCAACTTCTCGTTGTCGAATATGCGCGCAACGTTGTCGGCTTGAAAGACGCGCATACGGCAGAGATCGTGCCCGATGGTAAACACAATGTAATCGATATCATGCCGGAACAAAAAAAGAATCTTGAAATGAAAAACTACGGCGGGAGCATGCGGCTCGGCGCGTATCCGGCGATACTCAAGAAGGGAACAATAGCGTGCAACGCATACAAGGAAGAGATTATTTCCGAACGGCACCGCCACCGTTTTGAGGTCAATCCTGAATATATTGAGCGTCTTGAGAAAAGCGGTCTCGTCTTTTCCGGCATGTCGCCTGACCGGCGTTTGATGGAGATTGCTGAGCTCTCGCGCGCCAAACATCCATTCTTCCTTGGCACGCAATTTCATCCTGAATTTCTTGCTCGTCCGCTCGCGCCGCATCCGCTCTTCACCGCCTTCATCCGCGCTGCCGCGGATCGAAGGAGGAAAAGTAAAACAACACTGCGCGGTGCCTAATTTCCCATTTCGGTAAAATTTGCTAGTATCTTTTGTATTGCGGGATCGTCTAATGGTAGGACACATGCCTCTGGAGCATGGTATCTAGGTTCGAGTCCTAGTCCCGCAGCAGTCATGTGAGACAGACCGTGTCTCATAAAATCGCTATATTTTGTAACGTATATTTAGAACGAGTCATGGGCTCGAGCTTTTGTGATTTTCGCTGAACCCGGAAAAGTAATATTCTAAGCCGTTTCTATAGTTCGAGTCCAAGATGGGTCAAAAGAGGAAAAAATGATAAAATAACGAAATGAAGTTAATTACTCTGAATACATGGGGAGGACGGGTTCATAAAAAACTTCTAAAATTCCTTGAAGAGAATCAAGATGTCGATATTTTCTGTCTCCAAGAAATATATAATGGTGCCAAGACCGAAAAGATTGATCCTGAATTTTTGCAGGATGCTTTTAATCTGTATTCGGATATCAAGGACACTCTTTCAAATCATATAGGATATTTTAGGCCTCATATCGAAGACTGGTACGGGTTAGCTATTTTTGTAAAGAAAGGAGTTCAGGTCAAGAAAGAGGGAGATATCTCAATTTACGATATTGAATATACGGGCGCAGGCAATCATCCACGGAATTTGCATTATATTGAATTTGAGAATGATGGGAAAAAGATCATCGTAGCAAACGTGCATGGGCTATGGAATGGAAAAGGGAAAACAGATACGGAGGAACGAATTATCCAATCACAAAAAATTAAAGAATTTATGGATTCTGTGGATGGTGGAAAGGTTCTTTGCGGAGACTTTAATCTTCTCCCATGTACTGAAAGTGTGAAAATTCTGGAAGACGGAATGAAGAACCTGATAAAGGAATATGATGTAGAGTCTACAAGGACGAGTTTATATACAAAACCAGAAAAGCACGCTGATTATATTTTTACCTCCCCTGATTTAAATGTCGTAGATTTTAAGGTATTGCCAGATGAGGTCTCTGATCATTCAGCACTTTATTTGGAATTTAATTAGATATGAAAAAGCATTTAATCATAGCAACATACGACGGGATCAATACTCATTATTCAGGAGTTGGAACCATTGCTAAGAACATTGTGAATGCTTTGGGTGACCTTACTGCTGATACCGATCTTCGGGTAAGTATTGCTTATATAGAGGCAGACAAGAACTCAAAGGTTTTTAACAAGGAATGTTTCGAAGCATCTTCTAATTTAGTAAAAAGAACAGGTGGGATAATGATGCCCTTGTGTAATTCAACGAAGGGTCAGAATGAGTGGGATATGTGGAGGAGTTTTAAGGAGTGGAACTATGCATGTGTATCTTTAGTTACAGCACTAAATTTAAGCCTTAATCCAGATGAGGAGAATTACATTATTTTAAACGATACTCCATTTTTGTTTTTTTCTAAGTATAAAGAGCTGGTAAATGACAAAAAATTGAAATGTTTTTACTTTCCATTAAGTACAGGGAAAAATCATGCTTTTGGAGACGCTGATTGGAGAAATAACCGAATAAGAGTAGAGCAGGAATGTTTTGATATAATTGCAGGCGATAAAAATTCGAAAGTCGTTGCTCTTGGTAAAAAGTTTGCGGAAAGGATGTCAGAAGATTATGGCTTGTCATTTAGTGAAAATGATTTCTTGCAAAATGGCTTATGTTTTGAAAAGTACGAGGAGTTTTTAAATAAGAAGTTTGGCAATCAAGATTTGAAAAAATATGGAATAGAAATTGAAGATGACAAGAGAATTGTTTTTGCATGGGGTAGGTGTTCAGTGGCCAAAGGGTTTAAAGAATTAGCTTTGGCTTGGTCAGTGGCACATAAGGACTTGCCAAATCATTATTTAATTTTACAGATACCGAATAATTCTGGTGAAGCTAGTTATTTTGAAGAAGTAAAAGATATTTTAAGTAATACATCGCGTCATATAGTTATTGATGATTTTAATCCTGAAATATGGAAGACGGTTTTGAGAACAGAGAATATCGATGTTGTATGTATACCGTCTCTTATGGATCCATTTCCTCACACCTCAATAGAGGCAAAGCTTTTCAGTAAGGATATGAATTACATTACGATTATCAGTGATGTGGATGGGGCCGTAGATGCATTTGCCAAGGATGAGGCAATTTATGTTGATCCTCGAAACATAAATTCTTTTGTGAGTGAGTTAATCAGAGCAACTAATTTGAGTCAGCAGGAGAAGATTAAAATTATCGATAGAAGCAAATCATCAATTAACAAGTTCGATTTTCCGTCAATATTTATAGATTTTATTAGTAAAAATATGTCAGCATGATTTTTAGATGGTCAATATGGGGCGGTCATATTTCAAAGAATATCGAACTGCTTCGATACAGTATTTTATCCTTCCAAAAACATTTTGGAGATAGTCATCAATATATAGTTTATACGGATAACAAGGAATACGTATCTCAGCAGCTCAGTCTAAGTATCGATCTTAGACAATTTCCTGAACAGAAAGATTCAGTTTTCTCAATTTCATCAAAAGCAACGTGGATGAAATGGTGTCCAGCTTCAAGAATTGATATCAACCAAACTGAGTTTTATGTGGATTCTGATGTTTTCTTGTTGAGATATCCAAAAGAGATAGATACATTTTTGTCTGATGAGGGTATGGGGTTTGCTATCCTTGACGAATATTTAGGACAGTCTTGGCAACATGGTGCGATGGCGCGCAAGGCGACAGACAAGACACCTTTTATAAATGCAGGATTCTTTGTACAAAAAGCAGGTCATGATATTACGACATCTTTAATAAAAGAATTTAACTGGTGGATGGAGAACATAAAGCAAAAAGAGCAAACCCACCATGATGAACAAGGGGCATTGGCAATTGCTCTTACGGAGCCAATGTTGGAGGGGAAGTTATTTGTGTTCCCGAAAGATAAATATATGCTGATTGGTCCCAATGAGAATAAGGACGTGAATAATCTTGATGATGTCACAATGTTCCATGCGGTCTATCCTGATCATCCAGCATTCTACAAATTTAAGAATTATTTAGATACTTCACTCAAGTAGCAAGTTCTAGTAATTGATCAAAAATGCTATAATCGGTCAATGGAGCGTAGTAAGACCGCAATACTCATGTCTGTGAGGAATGAGGAAACGTATATAGACTTAAATATTTCCTATCATTTGGATCTCGGTTTTGATTATATTTTTATCGCCGACCATTGTTCAACAGATGGGACTAAAGATATCCTTGAATCGTATAAAGATAATCCGAAGGTCATTATCGTTGCTGAGACAAATCCTATATTTGATCATGCAAAAATAATTAACAACCTCTTAAGACATGCAAAGGAAAACTATACAATTGATTGGTTTATTTTTTTGGATGTCGATGAGTTTCTTTCAATAAAAGAAAAAGATGTGCATGACTTTATCGGTCGTCTAGAGAGAAATAAGATACCTTATGCGACGATTGGTTGGGCTAACGCACTGTTTGATTATACGTTTAAAGATTATACCTGCTCCCCAACCCACCCTATCGACACAACGAAATATTTTTGTCCATGGCCAGAGAGAGATTGGCAAGAATACGGTCATTTCAGGAAGGCGATTGTTGGAAATCATGAAAATATAGAGGTGGTTGTCGGAGGTCATTATGTTCGCACAGAAAATAATGTCGATTTTTTTGGTCAGTACCATTGGAATCCTTTTATTATTCCATCGAGTGAAGCTAAATTACTTCATTTTGAATTTAGGGGTAAGCCTGATGAGATATATGCGAAGTGGAAAAAGCTCGCTGAATTTGAAAATGACTCTACTTCAAGCTCGAATGCTCCGTGGATAGAGAGATTGCATACTATCAAGGGATATGTGGAAGAATTTGAGAATAATATTGGAGGAATAAAGAGGAAGTGGTTTTCTGAGCATAGAACTTTTTGGGGAACTGTAATTGATAGTGAAAAAATTGTTTACGATACAACTCTTATTAGGTGGTACGGAAAGTATTTAAAGAGAAAAATAGAACGAGGTGAGATCAAATCGATATGTCTTGTAAGAAGTGGGCACTTGGGAGATGTTGTGATGACCGAACCTGTCGCAAAATTTCTTTCAAAGTTTATTAAGAACGTATCACTTGCTACTGAGGTGAAAGAAGCAGAGACCTTATTTGATACCTACCATACAATTTACCCATATAGTGATCTCGTAGAAGGAAACATTAGAAGCGACGCCGTTGTGAGACTTGTTCATGAGTGGAGTGATAATACGAAGACATATATTAATGGGTACATGGAGTCCGTCGGTTTTTCTGATGTTGATGTCGATGATATTCCCAGTCTTAAAGATTCTTGGCCAAAAATTATTGAAGAGAAATATGTGCTTATAGCGCCATATACAAGTTGGTGGGAAGAAAAAAAGAGAAATTGGGGTTATGAAAGATTTACTCAACTGAAAGAAATAATCGAAAGCAATCTTAAAATTAAATGTATTGTTCTTGAAAAGGAGTACTCTTTTCCAAAGATGGTCTCGCTGATCCGGCATTGCGAATTTATCATTGGTAATGATTCGGGTCCAATTGTTATCGCCCAGAGCTTTAATAAAAAGTCATTCATAATTTTTGGAGCCACCCATCCAAAGTATTTACATCTATCTAATAATGTTGTACTATTGTACGACAATACTCGTCATGCGTTATGTAATCACAGGACCAGAGATGAGGAGATAAAGTGTTGCGAAGACTTCTGTATGGATAGAATTAGGGTTGCTGATGTTTTTAATACAATCAAGACGAATATATGAATGAACCAGAAATAAAAATAAAACTATCTTATATAGTAGGTCTTAAGCCCGTTGTTTTAAAAGAGCTTAAACAGCTCAATTTTCAAATACTTGATGAGATTGATGAGTCTACATTTGTTTCGTTTTCAGATGATTTGTTCTCAAAAATTAAGCACTTAAGGAGTGTTGCTCGAGCTTACGTCGTCCTTCAAAGTGATAAGTATCACCCAGCATACCTATCAAAACATAAATCTGTTTTAGGAAGCTTAATTGGTATTGTTGTTGAGGGTGATAAAAAAGCTTTTAAAAGTTTTAGGATTAATTGTGCAGGGTCTGATTCGTCAGAAGTGAGAAGTATTGCTAAATATGTACAGGAAACATACGAGTTGGAAGAAAGAGAAGAGGCGGATTTAAAAATACATATTATTAAGCCTGAAGATATTTGGGAAATAGGCATTCAGATCACCCCTCGACCATTATCTGTAAGGGATTATAAGGTTGTAAACATGAGTGGGGCCATGGATCCAACTATCGCTTATTCAGTTAATTCATTTTGCAATTTAGATCAAGCAAGTTCTTATTTGAACGTTTTTTCTGGGAGCTCTACTCTTCTTATTGAAGCAGGACAGTCTTTCCCTAACATGGACAAGTTGGTTGGTTTTGATAATAACAAGAAGCACCTATCGCTTTCAGTCCAAAATATAAAAAAGGCAGGTTTAATTAAAAGGATTGAGCTAAGAGAAGCAGATATATTTGATAAACCTGATTTTGGGAAGTTTGATGCAATAGCATCAGATTTACCGTTTGGAATGTTGATCTCGAAAAACGAAGATCTTGAAAAACTCTATAAGACTTTTGTTGAATACTGTGAAAAAAAGCTGGAATTAAGGGGTAGGTTAGTGGTCTATACCAGTGAGCATGAATTGATTGAATCAATCCTTCTCAAATCACACCTTAAGATTATTCAATCATTGCAATTGAAACTTATAACAAATGCTAACGCTTACTTAAGGCCAAAGATTATTGTTTGTGAATTAAAAAATTAGAAATTATGAAGGAAGTGGATTTAAAACATTTTTTGGAGAAATACAGAGGGAAATCCGTAGATTTTTATCGTTTTCCGGGAAATTACGGCGATTCGCTTATTTGGCATGGAACAAAGATAGTATTAAAAGAACTAAATATTACTGAGAATTATGTCGAAATTGATTCATCAAAAAGCAACGATGTTTTGTTTATTGATGGTGGAGGTAACTTTGTTGATTATTACTCAGATGTAAGGGATTTTCTTACAGAAAAACCTAATCTATACAAAGAAGTAGTTGTTCTTCCTCATACCATCTTTGGAGATAAGCAGATTGAAGTTCTAAACAATTTATCTGGAAATATTACGGTATTTTGCCGGGAAAAAGTTTCTTTTGGATTTCTAAAAGAAAAGTTCATTAACGGCGGAATCTATTTGTGGCACGATTGTGCTTTTTACAATGAGTTTCAAAAAACCACGAGCGGACAAGGTACACTGAATGCTTTCCGTAAGGATAAGGAGTCTGTGATAGAAAAAGAACCCGAACTTAATCACGATATTTCTTACAATGGTTATGCCACTAAGCCTTTGAATGAGTTTATGAATTATCTAAATGAATACGAAGAAATTAATACTGATAGGTTGCATATAGCTATCTGTGGTACTTTGTTGGGTAAAAAAGTTAATCTTTATCCAAATTCTTATTACAAAAATAAGGCAGTGTTTGGGTACTCTTTAAGTAAGTTTCCAAATATTTCATTTGTGGATAATAATATTTAATTTATGGTTATTAGTTTTTCAAAAATCTCAAATATATTCTTAGACTTTCTCGATGACGTTAACAAGGAGTTTAATTATGAGAATGAGCTTCAAAAGCTTGTCTATTTAAACATAAAGGCAAACAAAACTTTATGGGATTTGGAAGACTCTGCAAGATTAGCAGAGTTGGGTGACAAACATATTGTAGAGACAAAAAAGAATATAGATATAACTAATCAGTCTAGGAGTAATCTCATTAGGGAGATTGATATGGTTTTATATAAAGCTTTAGATATTATTCATGAGTCGTCAGATAGATTTTATAGTGAAAGCCCTGGAATGATAATAGATAGGTTGTCTATAATTTTCATTAAGCTAACATTTGTTCGGAAGTTAGTCTCTGTCATTGAAGAAGCTGATTTACAATTGGAATACCTTGAAAAAGAGAAGATACTCATGGGGCAAATTGAAATGGTCGGTAGTTTCCTGGATTTGTTTATAGAAGGGTTACTAAAAAAAGAGGTATTTTTTGAAATACAACAACCAGTCAAAATTTATAATGACAAGAGGGTTAAAAAGTACATTGGTATTATTAATAGGAAAAAATAATAAACCAAACTCGCTCAGTAGGAATGATGACCTGTCAGAGTCTCGAACAAAACTTCTTTAGAGTCTACCTGTATTTTGAGCCATATTCTGGTTCTAGACCGAGACGGTTCGAGTCCTAGTCCCGCAGCCAAAAAATAGGATCGCCGTTTTCGCCAAAATGCGGAGCGTCGCAAAGCGACGCG
>PFQT01000056.1:0-274 GCA_002788135.1 Candidatus Yonathbacteria bacterium CG_4_8_14_3_um_filter_46_25 | reverse complement strand
GGCGGGGGTTCGAGCCAATCTTTTTAAGAAAATCTCTTTTGTCTTCGAGATTTTCTTCGGAAGCGATAATTAGGGCTTGGTTACTGTCTAAAATGAATTGTTTAGAAAGTTCGAGCCAGCGATTGCCTTTTCGTTCAAAATCTTTCAATTTCTCTGAAAAATCAATCTTTTGGTTGAGGAGCTTTTGCTTCTTTGCGATATACTCCTCGCTCGTAATAGTGCTGTCCAAATGAGCATCAAGAAGCCTGTCGAGCGTCTCCTCAACACTTTTGAT
>PFQT01000035.1 GCA_002788135.1 Candidatus Yonathbacteria bacterium CG_4_8_14_3_um_filter_46_25 | reverse complement strand
CATTGTTTTCAAGGTGCTCGTCTACTGTCAACTATACACTGACCCAGTGCAATGTATCTGGCGCGGGGTTTTTTTATGTTATACTTTCCATAATATTATGTCTGCTTCCATACGCAAAGCGATTATACCGGTGGCGGGGTTCGGTACTCGTTTTTTGCCTGCCACGAAAGCACAGCCGAAAGAAATGTTGCCGATTGTTGATAAGCCGGTCATTCAGTATATCGTTGAGGAAGCGGTTGCCTCCGGCATCACCGACATTATTTTTGTGACTGGACAGAACAAACGAGCGATCGAGGATCATTTCGATCGTAATTTTGAGCTCGAGTATCGTCTCAATGAGAGCGGTAAGAAAAAACAGCTTGATGAAGTGCGGGCGATCTCGGAACTCTGTAATTTCTTCTACGTGCGCCAAAAACAGCCATTGGGCGATGGGCACGCTATCTTGCAGGCAAAAGACTTGGTTGGGGATGATGAACCGGTGGCAGTACTTTTTGGTGATGATATCATTGATGCAAAACGTCCCGCATTACGGCAAATGATGGATGTGTATGAGCGTTATGATGAGCCGGTAATAGCGGTCATGCGGGTCCCGAAGGGTGACAAGGAGAAATATGGGATTGTGGAGGCAAAGCGGGTAGCCGAACGAATATCTGAGATCAGTTCGCTTGTAGAAAAGCCGAAACCGAACACGGTCAAAAGCAATCTCGCCATTACCGGGAAGTACATTATCACGCCGGAAGTTTTTCAGGCGCTTGTTCACGCGAAGCCCGGGAAGGACGGAGAAATTCGGCTTATTGACGCGTTTCGCGCTCTCGTTCATACGCGCAAACTCTATGCGTACGAATTTGAAGGCAGGCGATATGATTGCGGCAACAAACTCCAGTTTCTTGAGGCGACGATCGATTATGGCCTCCGGCATCCGGAAGTCATGAGCGGACTCAAGCGCTATCTCAAGGGGATAAAGTTTTAGACATCATGAACATTTTTGACCATACCATAAAAACCGTCGATGAGACGCTTGGCGTGCTTGGTGTCAGCGCGACATCCGGGCTTACCAGCGCTGAAGTAAGAGCGCGAGTCCGAAAGTACGGGCAGAATCTCCTTAGGGCAAAAAACGTCATGTGGTGGCATATTCTTTTGCGTCAGTTCAAATCGGCATTCGTGTATCTTTTGGTGGTCGCCGTCATGGTTACGCTCCTTTTGGGCGAATATGTCGACACGTTGATGATCCTCTTGTTCCTTTTCATCAACGCAATCCTTGGATTCTATCAGGAGTATCGGTCTGAAAAAACCGTAGAATTGCTCAAACACTATGTTGTTTCATCGGTGAAGGTCGTTCGGGATGGCAAGCTGGCGGTCATTCGCTCAAGCGATCTTGTCCCCGGTGATGTTGTTTTTCTTGAGACTGGAAATAAAATTCCTGCCGATGTTCGGTTTCTTGAAATTGAACATTTCAGTGTCGATGAATCAGTTCTTACCGGTGAGTCCGTGAATGTCGAAAAAAACACCGACTCTCTTGGCGAAATCGCAAAGGCGTATTACCAAGCGAACAATCTCGGTTTTTCCGGAACGGCGGTCGTATCCGGTACGGCAAAGGCGGTGGTTGTGGCGACCGGCAACGCGTCATCGATAGGTACTATCGCAAAAATAACGGATGAAACAAGGAAGGTGAGTAATTTTGAGAAAGGCATCTCGAACTTCGCGAATTTTATCATGAAGATGGTCGTACTCGTTTTGTTGATTGTGTTTGTCGCCAATATTGGGATCAAGGGTGCCAATGCTGACATCGCGGAGCTTTTTTTATTCTCCATCGCTCTTACGGTGAGCGTCATACCGGAGGCATTGCCCGTGGTGACCACGTTCTCTCTTTCTCGCGGCGCCCGCAGGCTTGCGAAAAAAGGAATCATTGTTAAACGTTTGTCAGCCGTGGAGGACCTTGGGGGAATTCAAATATTGTGTTCTGATAAAACGGGAACATTGACGGAAAATGAGCTTTCCATAGCAGGGATGCACGGTCGTAATCACGGCGATATTCTGCGTTACGCCAATCTTGCCGGTGATTTTGGACAGAAAAAGAAAATTGAGCCATTTGATCGAGCGCTTGAGCAGGGGATCGATGACAAAGAAAAACATCTGTTGGAAAAATACGAGCGGCTGACACATCTGCCATTCGACCCGAAGACGAGACGCAATATCTCTCTTCTTGCGAATGAGAAGGATCGAGTGTTGCTTGTCCGCGGCGCTCCTGAAGCCGTTCTTGATTTGTGCGCTTCCGATACTGATAAAAATGAAAAAAAGAAAATTCTTGAATGGGTTTCCGGCGAAGGTCGGCATGGGCGAAGGGTCTTGGCAGTCGCCAAGATGATATTCAATTCGGAGAAAACACACGATATCGATATTGAGTTATTGCTTAAAACCGGCGCGACATTCACGTTCGTCGGCGTCGTTTCTTTTGAAGACACGATTAAAAAAAGCGCTTTTCGGGTAGTGAAAAAAGCGGCGGTGCTTGGCGTGCGCATAAAGATAATTACTGGGGACAGCAAAGAGGTCGCGGCGTCGGTTGCCAGCGAGATCGGTGTCGGTACGGATCAGGAGGATGTCATTACGGCCGATGAATGGGAGGCGCTTCCCGCCAAAGAGAGAGATGCGGCGCTTGAAAAATACTCCGTATTTGCTCGTGTTTCTCCCGAACAGAAATATGAGATCGTCAAAAGCATGCAAGAAAAACATGAGGTTGGTTTTTTGGGCGAGGGGATCAACGATGCTCCGGTGCTGAAAGCGGCCGGCGTCGCGATCGTGGTAAACAGCGCTTCAGATATCGCGCGCGAGGCGTCGGACATTATTTTGCTCAAGAAAAATCTGGAGACGATTCTCGACGGTATCGCCGAGGGGCGCAAGGTGTTTGCCAATACCACAAAATACATTCAAGCGACGCTGACTTCGAATTTTGGCAATTTCTTCGCCGTTGCGACCGCCTCTCTTTTGATTGATTTCCTACCTATGCTTCCGCTTCAGATACTTTTGGTGAACCTTCTGTCCGACTTTCCCATGATAGCGGTCGCAACGGACTCGGTTGACGATGTCGAGCTCGTTTCCCCAAGGAGATATGACGTCAAAAGCATCGTGCTTTTTTCCGTGCTTTTCGGATTACTGAGCGCGATCTTTGACTTCATTTTCTTTGGTCTCTACTACCGGCTCGGGCCGGACATTCTTCGCACTAATTGGTTCATCGCAAGTATTTTGACCGAGCTTGTTCTTATTTTTTCGGTGAGAACCAATGCCTTTTTCGTTCGCGCCAAGCGCCCATCGGTAACTCTTCTGGCACTTTCGCTTGTTGCCATGGGTGCGACCATCCTTCTTCCGTTTACCAAGCTCGGGGCAGGTTTCTCGTTCGTGAGACCGCTTACGGGAGACCTTAAGCTCATATTTGTGTTGGTTGTCGTATATTTCGCTCTTACCGAAACGCTCAAGTTGGTCTATTATCGAAAGGTGCGAAACGAGAGTGTTGTTGAGGCACACAGGGGAAGTGTAAAAATGGCTTCAGAGCGTGTTTTTATAGGAAAAAACGTTTGAGTAGACTATGCTATAATTACACGAGTATCTGTATTTTTGCCGAGAATGTTCATGGTATCACCAAGGAAGAAAAACAGGTTTTATAAAAAAAAATGGATCGTGTTCTTTGATCGGACGCTCGTGGTGTGCGGTATTTTTTTGCTCGGCGTGTTTCGTCCCGACTATGTGGTCATTGTCAGCTATTTTTTTACGATTCCCTATTTGGTTCTTACCAGAAGGACAAACCTCCTTAATCATTTAATGATCGCTTCAGCTATGGCTGCCGCGTGGATGATTATTGCGAATAGTCAATATGAATACGACGCGACATTTCTCAGATTTCATAACCTGTCGCTTTATCCGTTGTTTGCGTGGGCGATCGGCCTGTTCGGAGTGTATCTTCTGTATTTTCACTTTGAACACTTATTGCGCTGGCGAGGATATTTACACAAAGTTTCGCTCCTCACTTTGCTGTACGTGCCGCTCCTTATCGGCGTTGAAACACTTACGTATCACGTTTTCCATATTATGAACACATACACTACCTCGTATCCCGGATTACCGCTCTGTGATTGTATCCACGCGCCGATTGCAATGCAGATTGCGTATCTTGCGATGGGACCACTTTTTTTTACCGTCTGTCTTTTGTTCGGACTCGAACATCCGTTTATGGGCGCTAAAAAAAGGTTGTCGCGATGAAACGAATAGTATCAAAAGTAAAAAAAATGGCTTTTCTGCGGGACTTTCTGCGTTTCTTCTCGTTTTTATGGCTATAATCGTTTTGGCTTTTTATCGTGGACGGGGCAATTTTGCTCCACAGGAAACACCTCCGCCAGCGATCGGGTTTGTTGCCATAGGCGACAGTAATTTTGCCGTTGACATTGCCGAAACGGATCAGACACGCGCACGCGGACTCTCGGGGAAGCAAGCACTTACCGAGAACGGGGGTATGCTCTTTATCTTTGATAAATCTGATATATTTCACTTTTGGATGAAATAAATGAACTTCTCGATTGATATCGTCTGGATTGGCGATAACCTCCGAGTTATTGACGTTTCTGAACATCTCGCTCCGGAAACGTATCCAAAAATATTTTCTTCGCGCACTCCGGCGCGTTATGTCCTTGAAGTTGGTGACGGGGTCGTCGCTCGCGCGAAAATTAAAATCGGTGATCCAGTAGTGGTGTTGCGGTGAAGTCTATTGATAAAGCCGTCAGAAAGGACGGAATATTTACAAGTTTTTTATTTTGTTTCCTGTACGTTTCCGAAAGTGTTTTCCACAGATACGCGTAGGATATTTTGAGTTAAAATGTTTGGACAAATCGAGTTATTCATTCTAATTTTTTGCAAAAATTATGGTAAAACCCTCAAAGTCTTCCGGAAAAGCGCATATTTTTCTTAAAAATGTAAGAAAAAGAGACGGATCGCTTGCGCATTTTGATGTCACGAGAGTGTCGAAAGCGGTAAGCAAGGCAATGCAGGCGACTGGAGAGGGGACGCAAAAAGAAGCCGAATATATTGGAAGAAAGATTGTTTCTGAATTGAAAAGGATCGATAAATTGGTAAAGGATTTCGTTCCGACCGTTGAGGGTATCCAAGACCTTGTTGAACGGGAACTTATTCTCGAAGATTTCGTAAAAACGGCAAAAGCCTATATTCTCTACCGCGAGGAACGCACCAAGGTGCGCAAACAGAAGGGTGAGATACCCGAAAAGGTGCGCAAACTCACGCGCGAAGGGAAAAAGTATTTTCGCAATATTCTCGCAGAGTTTGTCTATTATCGCACGTATTCACGGTGGATCGACGAAGAGGGAAGACGGGAGACATGGATTGAAACAGTCGATCGATACATGGATTTCATGAAAGAGAACATCGACGGAAAGCTCTCCACGAAGGAGTATGCGGAGATACGGGAAGGGATACTCAAACATGAAGCGATGCCCTCCATGCGTCTATTGCAATTTGCCGGCGACGCGGCGCGGAGGACGAATGTTTGTGCGTATAACTGTTCGTATGTCGCTCCGACAAAACTCCAGGATTTTGGTGAGATAATGTATATTCTCATGTGTGGTTCGGGAGTTGGGTTCGCGGTGGAAAGTCAAAATGTGCAAACATTGCCGCAGATCAAGGCGCAGACAGGGGAAAAATTACCAACACACGTGATCCCCGACAGCAAAGAAGGGTGGGCCGACACGCTGGTGCTCGGCATGAAGACGTGGTTTGATGGCAAAGATATCGACTTCGATTACTCAAAATTGCGTCCCGCTGGCGCACGACTCAAAGTCATGGGAGGACGATCGTCCGGTCCGGACCCACTGAGGTCGGTTATGAAATTCACGCGGGAAAAGATACTTAAGCGCCAAGGACGACGTCTTTCCAACCTTGATGTGCACGATATCGTGTGTAAGATCGGTGAAGTGGTGGTCGCAGGAGGCGTGCGCAGGAGCGCGCTCATTTCGCTCTCCGATCTCGATGATCAGGAAATCCGCGACGCAAAGAAAGGGCAATTTTATATCAACGAGCCGCAGAGGATGATGGCGAACAACTCGGCGGTGTATATCACGAAGCCGACCAACACGGAATTTTTGGACGAATGGGTCGCGCTTATGAAAAGCGGGTCTGGCGAGCGAGGTATCTTCAACCGCTCGGCGCTTGCCAAAACACTTCCCGCGCGACGGCTTGAGATGTTTGGCGGAGATACGAGCGGGCTTGGTTCGAATCCGTGCGGTGAAATCATCTTGCAATCAAAGCAGTTCTGCAATCTCTCGGAGGTTGTTGTGCGTCCCGAAGATACCGAAATATCACTATTGCGCAAGGTTCGCCTTGCGACGATACTCGGGACGTATCAATCATCATTGACCCATTTCCCGTATCTTTCGAAGGAATGGAAGCAAAATTGCGACAACGAGCGCCTGCTCGGTGTTTCGCTTACAGGGCAGTGGGATTGTCCGGCCGTGCGCGATGCGAAAGTGCTTCAGAGATTGCGTGACGAGACTGTCAAAGTGAACAAAGCGTATGCGAAGAAATTCAGCATTAATCCTTCAACGTGCGTGACGAGTGTTAAGCCATCGGGCACGCTTTCGCAGATGGTTGATTGCGCGTCGGGAATGCATCCGCGACACTCCGCATATTACATTCGCCGTATCAGGATATCGGCAACGGACCCGCTTTTTATGATGCTCAAAGATCAGGGAATCCCGCATCATCCGGAGGTCGGACAGTCGCGAGACACCGCAAATACCTATGTACTCGAGTTTCCCGTCAAGGCGCCGGAAGGATCAATATTCAAGAACGATGTGACCGCGCTCGACCAGCTTGAACACTGGAAGCTCGTGAAGCAAAATTATACCGAACACAATCCGTCGGTAACCGTTTCAGTGGGAGATGATGAGTGGGTGGCGGTCGCCAACTGGCTCTACAGCAACTGGGAGATTATTGGAGGTCTTTCGTTTCTTCCGCGCAATGATTTTGTCTATCAGCTCGCCCCGTACGAAGAGATTACAAAGGAGCAATACGAAGAACTGTTGAAAAAATTCAACGATATTGATTTCGCTAAGATTGTTACCTATGAAAAACAAGACGCGACTGAGGTTGCCAAAGAGCTCGCTTGTGTCGCCGGTACGTGCGAGATTGTGTAAAACCTTGTTTTTTATTTGCTATTTAATGTTATAATTCATAATAGGGTCTTGTGTCGGATAGCCGCTGTTGGTGGCATTGCTCATCGACAGAGGAAAGTCCGAACACTCCCGCCGCACTTTTCAATGCGCGGCGGAGCAAGGTAGCGGGTAACACCCGTCGTGCGCAAGCACAGAGGTGCGAGCAGAGACGCGTATTCCGGAAACGGGATGCGGCGCCGCTTTGGCGGCGTAGTTCCGATAGTAATACCGGAGGTGAAACGGCTAAATCCTTACCTGGGTGCAAGGTCGTGTCCCGCTCTTCGCGGGAAGTACCGCTCGAGCGCCGTGGCAACGCGGCGCCAAGATAAATGGCTATCGTTCCGAAGCTTCGGCAGAGGGATACAGAATTTGGCTTATAGACACAAGACTCTTTATAAAGGTTCCACCTGGTTAGGGTGGGACCTTTATAATAGGATTGGCGATTTATTGTCGATTATTGTATCATAATATAAATTTAGTAACATAATTCATTTTTGACTTTTTATGAACATTTCAACATCGGTTTCCGTGGAAACTCAAGAAAAAAAGAAGCATAGAGGTTCGAATAGGCTTGACGCGTTTGCTTTCTTTATGGTCTTTGTGGTCGGCTTTATGCTCTCGTTCTTTTTTACTCCGCCGTTTGCTGGCGCTGTTGATGTCGGGAAGTCTGTTTTTCTCTCGACTCTTGTGACAATATCCTTTTTTCTGTGGCTCGTTGCGAGACTTAAAGACGGAAGGTTGGTTTTTCCAAATAGTATCGTACTTTTTGCCGGCGGTGTTCTTCCAGTTGTGTTCCTTCTTTCCTCTGTCTTCTCGGCTGTTCCTAAAATGTCGCTTGTGGGGCTTGGAATCGAGACGGGAACATTCAGCACTATTCTTCTCCTGTTTATCCTGATGTTTTTGGGATCGATTTTTTTTCAGCAGAAAGAGAGAGTGTTTTACCTTTATACGTCATTTTCAATTTCCGCGTTATTGATTTTTATCTATCAAACGTTCCGTTACGTCATGTTAAGTTTTCAGCTCCCATTCGCCGGCATATTCGCCGGACTACCCGCCAACGTAGTTGGCAAATGGAGCGACATGGGAATGTTCTTTGGTTTCGTGCTTCTTCTTTCAATATCCACTATCGAGCTTGCGTTACCAAAAAATAAAATATTCAAATGGCTACTTTACATGACCATCGCGGCATCGTTCGCTATACTTGTGGCCATTAACTTCGATCTCTTGTGGCTCATTATCGCGTTTCTTTCTTTGGTTATCTTTGTGTATGGTTTTTCGTTTGGCGGGAAACGCAACTCCGACACGGGGCGGAAACTTCCTGCGCTTTCGTTTACTACTCTGATAATCTCTCTTTTTTTTGTGCTTGCCGGCAATCTTATCGGCGGTGCGCTTTTCTCAGCGTTCAACATTCCACAGGAGACCATTCGTCCGACGTGGGGGCAAACACTCGAAGTCGCCCGTGGCACTCTTGTCGAACATCCGATCTTTGGTAGCGGACCAAGTCGGTTTGCCAATGAATGGTTGCTTCGTCGTCCCGATGGAGTGAACAATTCACCACTTTGGAATATTGACTTTGAAAGCGGTGTTGGGCTGGTACCTTCTTTTGCCGTGACGACCGGCATTGTCGGCGGTATCGCATGGGTAGTATTTTTGGTAGTCTTTCTCTATTGTGGGATTTTTGTCCTATTCTCAGCAAAGCTGAGAGACCGTCCAGCATACCTTGTCTTTTCAGCATTTATCTCAAGTTTATATCTCTGGGTATTGACGATAGTGTACGTTCCTAATATTGTGATATTTTCCTTGGCGTTTCTCATGACCGGTGTTTTCATCGCGATGTTAGTTTCGCACAATCTGGCATCCTCTTACAAGTTTTTTTTCTTGGAAGATCCGCGGGTCGGTTTTGTCTCAGTTTTGGTGCTCGTTCTCTTGGTGCTTGGATCGCTCGGTGGCGGATATCTTTTGTTTCAAAAGTTTTTATCGGTAGGATATTTCCAGAAGAGTGTTTCCGCTTACCAAAACGATGGTGATCTTAGTAAAGCGGAGGTGTACATATCGCAAGCGATTAGGCTCAACCAGAGCGATATTTACTTCCGCATTTTTTCGGAAATAAATATCGCGCGTCTTCGGGGGGTTCTTTCTCAGAGCGCGGTTTCTCAAGATACGGTAAAATCGCAATTTCTCACCGTTTCCCAATTCGCGACGGAAAATGCCCTCAATGCGACGGCAATTGACGGGGAGAATTATCAGAATTGGCTTTCGCTTGGTCATGTCTATGAAGCATTGATGCCGTTCGGCGCCCCAGAGGAATTTTATCAAAACGCTAAATCAAGTTACGACAAAGCGTTGGCACTTAATCCAAAAAGTCCGTCAATATTACTTGCCGAGGCGCGTCTTGAGCTTGGCCACAAGAATGTTGATGGATCAAAAAACTATATAGCACAGGCACTCAATGAGAGGAGCGCTTATACGGAAGCGATTTTCCTGTTATCGCAAATACAAGCCGACGAAGGCAATCTTAAAGATGCTATCGCGTCCGCTGATGTCGCTTCGCGTATTTCACCAACCGATATCGGTGTTTTCTTCCATCTGGGATATTTAAAGTATTCGAATAAGGATTATCAAGGCGCGATATCCGCCCTTGGGAGAGCGGTTGAGATTGCTCCGAACTACCTCAATGCTCGTTACTTTCTCGGCTTGAGCTATCAAAAGATCGGTGAACGGGGAAAAGCAATCGAACAATTTGAGACAATCGATAAATATGAGCCAGGGAACAGTGACGTGCGAAAAGTACTCAACAATCTCAGGAGTGGCGTGTCTGCAGAAGAGGCAATATCGCAAGAGCCGGAGTCTCCAGTAACGGATCCGGAAACTCCGCCGATCGAGGAATGATGATCGAGTTTCGGTAATCTTACGTTATAATACTGCAACGATAAAAATAGTGAATAAGCTTTTGCGTGTATTGAATAAGGAGTTTCGCGGCTTGCACCAAGCCGCGTTTCTTCTTGGTGCGTCGGCCATCTTCTCGCAAGCGCTGGCGCTTTTGCGCGATCGGTTGTTTGCGGGGCGTTTCGGTGCAAGTGGCACTCTTGATCTCTACTATGCCGCGTTTCGTATTCCTGATTTGCTCTATGCTTCGATCGCGTCATTTGTCTCCGTTACTGTCCTGATCCCGTTCATTATAGAGCGAATGGATAACGATCGCGCGTCTGCCGGTAAATTTTTGAGTGACGTGTTCTCGGTCTATTTGACCATCATGTTTGTAGTAAGCACTGTCGCGTTTCTTTTTACGCCATTCATAACGCGGTTATTTTTTGTCGGATTCTCGGGAGAAGAACAGGCGACACTGATCGCGCTTACTCGTTTGCTTCTTCTTTCGCCCATACTCCTCGGTGTTTCGAATCTCTTCGGAAGCGTAACGCAGACAGCGCGAAAATTTTTTGTGTACGCGCTTTCTCCGGTACTCTACAATCTGGGTATTATCTTTGGCGTACTTCTGCTTTATCCATCTCTGGGCATTCTTGGTCTTGGTTATGGGGTCGTTTTTGGCGCGGCACTGCATCTGCTTGTTCAATATCCGGTTGTTTCGGAAGGCGGTCTTGTGCCGCGGTTTTCTCTTAAGGTGCGTATTGAAGATATCAAAAAAGTGGTGGCGCTTTCGCTCCCGCGCACACTCGGTCTTTCGGTGTACCATTTCACGTTCCTTATTCTCGTTTCTTTTGCGTCGAGGATGACGGAAGGATCGATCTCGATCTTCAACTTGTCGTTCAATCTTCAATCGGTGCCGCTTGCGATCATCGGCATCAGCTATTCCGTCGCTGCCTTTCCTGTTCTTGTCGGTTCATTTTCCCGCAATGATATGGTGAAATTTATGGAAGACATCGGCACCGCCGCGCGGCATATCATTTTCTGGTCGTTCCCCATCACGGCGCTTTTCATTGTTCTTCGCGCGCAGATTGTCCGGACAATCCTTGGTTCAGGGAGATTCGGTTGGAGCGACACGATGCTGGCGGCGGCATGCCTTGCGCTGTTCTCAATATCGCTTATCGCTCAATCGCTTATCTTGCTTTTCGTACGAGGATATTACGCGGCGGGTAACACTCGAAAACCCGTTGTGGCAACGGTCATTTCGTCGGTGAGCGTTATTGGTTTCTCTATGTTCCTTATTTCGTATTTTACAAGCACTCAGTTTTTTCGGTTTTTCATCGAGTCGTTTTTCCGCGTTGAGGGCGCAAACGGGACCGTTGTTCTCATGCTTCCGCTTGCGTATTCAATCGGGAATATCATCAATGCCGTGTTGTTGGCAATTATGTTCCGAAGAGATTTCGGGCATTCGGCGCTTTCGGTCGCGCGGACTTTTTTTCAAAGTTTTTCCGCGGCTGTTTGTATGGGATTTGTCGCGTACCAGAGCTTGCATATACTTGATGCGTACGTTTTTGGCGCGATTGATACTTTGCCCAAGATATTTTTGCAAGGACTCTTGTCGGGTATGGCGGGAATTATCGCCGGTATTATATTGCTGAAAGTGCTTGGTAATGCCGAGATCGAAGAAGTATGGCGCGCGTTTCACTCGCGATTCTGGAAGGTGCGGGTGTTTGCTCCGGAGCCGCAGGAACTGTAGTGTCTGGCATACGAAAGATTGACACGCGCAAGTAGATGTGATTTATTGTATAAAGGCATGGAGAAGGAAGAGAAGCATGCAACCCTTGAAAGGAGGTTGTTATGGACTCAGGTATTAGCGGGACTTTACTATACCTCGCCGCGACTGCGGGAGCGTGGGTTGTTTATCGGATGGGGCGATTCTTCGAAAGAAGAGAATGCTCCGACCGCACCGGAGGAGATGTGTTGTGCAGAAGGGGTATTCCGATTTATCAGCTTCCCGGGTACCCGTGCGAGTTGTACCGCGTCGTGTATATGGACAACTCGCGCCGCGCCGTCCTCAAGCTCGGCAACGATGAGCTGATCGTTGTTGACTTCGGAGACGTGGGAGAAGGGTATCAAGATTTGTATACCGCGTACCGCCTTGGGAAACAGGCGGACGTGAAGTTCAGGCCGCACGTCCTTGATTGCGGCAAGAAAAGCGTACGAGTCGAGATTGGCGGACATTTCGACACATACGCATAGTATCTGCGTGCCCCGCGACCGGCATATCTGTTTGATACCGGTCGCTTTTTTCGTGTCTTACTCTGTGGTATGCTTTCGGAGAACCACCAACAACATGGCTGATATAAGAAACTTTACCATCATAGCGCATATCGATCATGGTAAATCAACTCTTGCCGACCGGATGCTTGAGATAACCGGCACGATTGAAAAGCGCAAGATGAAAGAGCAGGTGCTTGACCAGATGGAGCTTGAGCGCGAGCGGGGGATCACGATCAAGATGCAACCGGTGCGGATGGAATACACGACCGGCGGGAAAGACTATATTCTGAATCTTATCGATACCCCGGGACATATCGACTTTTCATACGAGGTTTCTCGGGCGCTCAAGGCGGTCGAAGGGACGGTGCTTCTCGTTGACGCGACGCAAGGAGTGCAGGCGCAGACGCTTACGGTGCTTGCGATGGCGCGTGAGCTTGGTCTTGTGGTTATTCCGGTTGTCAGCAAGATCGATTCTCCGATCGCTCGTGTCGATGAGGTCAAAGACGAGATTGTGGCGCTTTTGTCGTGCACGAAAGAAGATATCCTCGAAACATCCGGTAAAACGGGGAAGGGGGTTACCGAGCTTCTCGAACATTTGATACGAACAATTCCTCCGCCGATCTCGAAATTTGGTGCCAGTGCCGGCGGACGAGCGTTGGTGTTTGATTTTGAATACTCGACTCACAAAGGCGTTATCGTATATGTTCGGGTACTCGACGGGGGAATAAAGAAAAGGGAGTCGCTTATCTTCGCGCAGGCAAAGGAGAAATTCTCTTCGCTTGGTGTTGGGATATTCCACCCCGAACCAAAAGAAACGCCCGCACTTTGTACCGGGGAGATTGGATATATCACGACCGGTGTAAAAAAGCCCGGTGTCGCGTCGGTCGGGGACACGATCGTTTCGGCAAAAAATCCGCTCCCGCCGCTTTCAGGATATCTTGAGCCGCGGCCGGTGGTATGGGCATCGGTGTACCCGGAAGGTCAGGATGATTTTCCGCTTCTTCGACAGGCGCTTCTGCGTCTCAAGCTCTCTGACCCATCGCTCTCGTTCGAGGAGGAAGCATCAGGGTCGCTTGGCAGAGGGTTCCGGTGCGGATTCTTGGGGATGCTTCACCTTGAGATCATTATGGAACGGCTCAAGCGCGAATTTGACCTTGAACTGATTATGACGACACCGAGCATCAACTACGAGGTCACAACAACAAATGGCGAGATTTTGCGTGTTTATTCTCCCGTTGCGTTTCCCGAGCATGGAAGCATACAAAGCATACGGGAGCCGTGGGTGTCGGCGAAGATCATTACGCCACCGGAATATTTGGGCGGCATCATGCAGCTTCTTTTCGACCATGAGGCCGAGGTTGGAGATTCGCAGGTATTCGGCGACAGGAGAACGTCTATTGAATTTTGCATTCCCCTGCGCGAATTGATGCGGAACTTTTTTGACGATCTCAAGAGCGTTTCTTCGGGTTTTGCGTCGCTTTCGTACGAGATCACTGGTGAGCGAGGAGCGGATGTGGTGCGTCTTGACGTGCTGGTCGCCGAGGAGATGGTCGCGGCATTCTCGAAAGTGGTGTCACGGAAGAAAGTACAAAGGGAGGCTGAGGAGATCGTTGAGCGGCTGTATAAAATCCTTCCGCGCCAGATGTTTCTGACGAAAATACAAGGTAAGGCGCTTGGCAGGATTCTATCGTCGCGGACGCTCTCGGCTATGAAAAAAGACGTTACCGGGTATCTTTATGGCGGTGACATCACCCGCAAACGTAAGCTCTGGGAGAAGCAGAAAAAAGGAAAGAAAAAGATGAAAGAACGCGGAAAAGTGAATATTTCCCACGAGGTGTTTTTAAAGATGATGCGTGCGGATAAGGATTAGCGCGACAGAGATCAGAAAAATGCCGGCATGGAGTAGAGTATCACCATACTGACGATGATGAGTATGGATACGCCCGCCCATGCAATTCGGATCTTTTTTTGGTGTTTTTTCTCGAAAAAAAATTTCATAAAATAATCTCGTTTGGCTGTCGATGATGATATTCTATGGTATTATTGCGATATGCGCAAGCTTGTCGTTTGGATTGGTTGTCGTCGTCTTCATTGCTTATGCGTGAGTTTCAGAAAAAAAGGAGAATAAGAGAAGCGCTTTATTCATGGCCGGTCATCATTCTGCTTGCGGGAATATTTTTGCTTCTGGCAAACGCGACATGGGGGGCATATCAAAAAGCGCATATTGCTTTTGTGAACAAAGAAAAGGTGTCAAATGAGCTTGCCGACCTCAAAGAACGGGAGGGCGAACTTACTGAAAAGATTGGTCATTTGCAAAGTGATTTTGGTATTGAGGCCGAGATTCGAGAGCGATTTGGTGTCGCCAGAGAAGGCGAAGAGGTGGTGGTGATCGTTCCTTCGGTACAGGATGACCGGGTTGCAAGCAACAATGCCTTGAAAAAAAGTTTTTGGGCGGCTATTATTGGCTTCGTAACGCGGGATTAGTTAAGTGGTATAACATCAGCTTCCCAAGCTGAGGTCGCGAGTTCGATTCTCGCATTCCGCACCATTGACGAACTAAACGGTTTTTTTGAAGCCAACATGCGGGACGCGTTTCGCGCTGCCACGGAAAAAATCAGCGTTGTTGCGGGAAAGTCAGATTTTGGTACAATAGAGACACTAGGACTAACATCGCCAGCATTTTTGCATGATTTAATGGATATGATATAATATCCAAATACGTTAATAGTTAAATGAGTTTTGTATGAAAAAAGTTTCAATTTACACGACGCCGACTTGCGGATACTGCAAGATGGCAAAAGAATTCTTCGGGAAGAACAGCATCGCTTTCGAGGAGTATGATGTTGCCGCTGATGAAGAAAAGCGCGCTGAAATGATTGAAAAAAGCGGACAGATGGGTGTGCCAGTCATTTTTGTTGATGATGAGATCGTCGTCGGTTTTGACAAGCCACGCTTGACCGAACTTCTTGGACTCTAGAGTGTATCCTAGGATTGATTTCTCGCTTTCAAGCGGTTATGATAAAACTCGTCGGACACACCTGACGAGTTTTATGTTTGTTATCGTACGCCCCCGTAGTTCAATGGATAGAACAATCCCGTCCTAAGGGATAGATGTAGGTTCGATTCCCGCCGGGGGCACTGTTCAAGCCACTGAACATAATTGACAGTTAACTAGAGACTCTTTAGCTCTTTTTAGCCCGACCTTTTTGTTTAATTTC
>PFQT01000058.1 GCA_002788135.1 Candidatus Yonathbacteria bacterium CG_4_8_14_3_um_filter_46_25 | reverse complement strand
GTCATTTTCTGGCAGTATTTTCGTGTTTCCCATTGTTTTCAAGGTGCTCGTCTACTGTCAACTATACACTGACCCAGTGCAGGGGATTGACAATACCAAGTAATCTGATAGGATGGTGTGCGAGCTCATAGGCGAGCTTTTATTTTTTTATTAGTCATATAGAGTGAGCGGAAAATGAGAAATGGAGCGCAATACTCCGCCATGGCTTCGGCGCAGGCGATGGGGAATAAAATGCTTTTATCCATCCGAAACGGGAGGAATTTATACAAAGATTCAGTATTGCTTTTATAGTATGACACGGTCACTTAAAAAAGGTCCATATATCGAGGAGCGATTGCTTCGAAAAATAACCGGGAAAAAACCGGATGATGCCGGAGTTGTGCAAACATGGGCGCGTGCATCACAAATATCTCCGGAAATGGTCGGGTTTACTTTTGGAGTGTATAATGGCAGAGAGCATATCCCCGTAACAGTTACCGAGGACATGGTCGGTCATCGTCTCGGTGAATTTTCTCCAACGAAGAAATTTATTCGGCATGGAGGTAAGATGCAAAAAGAGCTTGAACAAAAGAGGAAGGATGCCGAGATAGCCGCGGCAAAAGCGGCAAAAGCGGCTACGGAAACCAAGAAATAAAGAAATATGAAAGCAATTCTGAAACAATATCGACAATCACCAAGAAAAGTTCGTCTGGTCGCCGATCGTGTTCGAGGGAAAGGTGTCGAGCAGGCAATTGCAGAGCTTGATTTTTTGGGGAAACGCGCGGCGTTACCGATCAAAAAGCTTCTTCAGTCGGCGGTCGTGAATGCGAGCAATAATTTTGGTATTCATAAGGAACGTCTTTTTGTAAGTCAGATCAAGGTTGACGAAGGCAAAACGCTCAAACGGTATCGGCCCCGCGCGCGCGGACGTGCCTCCCTTATTCATAAGAGAACAAGCCATATTTCCATCGAGCTTGGGGAACAAGCAAGCAAAACGCCTGCGAAAGCGGCACAAGCGGCAGAGGCGACATCGTCGCGATCATCCAAGGAGTCGGTTAAAGGTAAGCCAGCGCGTATGTCTGCGCAGACGAGTGCGAAAAAAGCGACTGGAAAGAAAGCGTAATTTATATCAAGATCATCATGTCACATGTCGTTCATCCATATGCCCATCGGCTCGGAATCATACGCGATTGGAAATCGCGCTGGTTTGGTGACAAGGAGCAATACCGCGATTTCTTGAAGAGCGATATCATATTGCGCGAGTATCTCGAAAAGAGACTTCGGAATTTTTATGTTGCTTCTATTGAGATAGAGCGGAATAAAAAAGCGCTCAAAATCGTTATCAAGACGTCGCGCCCCGGAATGATCATCGGAAGGAGCGGGGAAGGGTCTCAAAAACTTAAAGCCGATATCGAGAAAATTGGCAAGAAATTCGGTCTTGTTATCCCCGCCAATACAAAAATCGATATCGAAGAGGTCCGTTCGCCCGAATCGAATGCGGCGATCGTTGCGAAAATGATTATCGAAGGCCTTGAGAAACGCTTTCCGTTCCGTATGGTCATGAAGCAGACAATAGAAAAAGTAATGGCGAACCGGGATGTTAAAGGAGCAAAGATACTTTTAGCCGGTCGGCTTGGCGGCGGCGAGATGAGCAGAAGCGAAGAGATCAAGCGCGGAGGAATTCCTCTGCAAACATTTCGTGCTGACATTGATTACGCCGGCGATACCGCACATCTTCCGTATGGTGTTATCGGGGTCAAAGTGTGGATATATAAAGGAGAGACTTTTAATAAAAAATAATCATGTTGTTTCCGAAGAAAGTAAAATTTAGAAAATGGCAAACTGGTCGGTCGAACCCCGAAAGGATGATTCGTCCGGATACGCGAGGGATTTCGATCGCGTTCGGGTCTTTCGGGTTGAAGGCGCAAGGAACGGCTCGCATCCGGTCAAACCAAATAGAAGCGGCGCGCAAGACTATCGCGAGGAACATGCAGAAAACCGGAAAGGTGTGGATCCGGATTTTCCCTGATCGTCCCTACACGGCAAAGCCGGCGGAGGTTGGCATGGGAAAAGGAAAGGGTGATCTGCAAGGTTATTGTGTGAACATTCGTCCCGGCAGAATCCTTTTTGAGGTTGATGGTGTTGATGAGAGTGTCGCCAAAGAGGCCCTTCGTAAAGCTGGAGCAAAATTGCCCCTCAAAACGAAGATCGTCAGTCGGGAATCGGCATAGTTGCGTTTATGGTGATTTAATATATAGTACCCCAGTATGTCTGCCGAAAACATAAAAGATAAAAAAGATAGTGACCTTGAAAAGGCGTTTATCGAGAAGAAAAAGAAACTGCGAGAATTTCGTTTTGGAATCGCGGGGAGTAAGATAAAGAATGTCAAAGAGGCGCGAAACGTAAGAAAGGATGTCGCGCGCATTCTTACCGAGGCGCGTCATCGGGCATGATTTTCATGAAAAAACAAACAGTAACAAAAGAAAAGAAAGAGGAGAAAATGAAGATACGTAAAGGCGTTGTGGTTTCAGCGAAAATGCACAAGACCGTTGTCGTTGCGGTAGAACGTTTTGTCAAACATCCGAAATACGGAAAATACATAAAACGAAGTAAGCGATATAAAGCGCACGATGAGGTAGGAAAATTCAAAGAGGGCGACGTGGTCGTGATCCGGGAGGTACGGCCGATTTCAAAAGACAAGACGCATGTCGTTGTTGACACCAAGCACGAAGATAAGTAAGTTATAACAGTAACAAAAACCATTATGATACAGCCGCGATCATTAGTTAGAATAGCTGATAACTCCGGAGGGAAGGTCGGAAGGGTATTCAAGGTTCTTGGCGGTTCAAAGAAGAAATACGCGCGTATCGGCGACATTGTGGTTCTCTCGGTGCAGATTGCCGAACCAAGAAAGCAGGTTAAGAAAAAGGACGTGCTTCACGCGATTGTTGTACGACAAAAACAGCCGTTTCGAAGAAAGGATGGTACATATGTCCGCTTTGATGAGAATGCGGTTGTTGTCATTGAGAAAGGGAAAAAAGAGCCTAAAGCGGGAAGAATTTTCGGGCCTATCCCGCGCGAGATAAGCGAGCTAGGGTTCCAGAAGATCATATCTTTGGCGCCTGAAGTGGTGTAATAGGAGAGAACATGAAGATTAAAAAAGGAGACACAGTCGTCGTTATTTCCGGAAAGGACAAAGGGAAAAAAGGAAAAGTTTCCAAGGCTCTTCCGCGTGAGGATAGGGTCATTATTGATGGGGTTAACATAAAGAAGAAACATATGCGTCCGAGAAAGGGCGGTGAAAAAGGTCAAATACTGGAGATTTCCACGCCGATCCATGTTTCGAATGTGGCGCTTGAAGGGAAGATGCGAAAGGTGTCCAAGACGAAGTCGTCAACGCCTGAGCCTGTGTCAAAAGTGAAAAAACCCACAAAGAAAAAGAATTGATACTATAATGCACTATGAAAACGTTTAAGGAAAAACAAAAAGAAGCCTCGGTGCATCTTAAGAAAGAGCTCGGTCGGGACAACGCTATGGCGCTCCCGAAAATTGTTAAGGTGGCCATCAATACCAGCACCGGATCATCTCGGGATAAAGATAGAAATGAATTCATTGTCGGGCGGCTTTCAAAAATCACTGGGCAAAGACCCGCGTTTCGAGGCGCGAAGAAGTCGATCGCTTCTTTCAAGCTTCGCCAAGGAGATAAAATTGGAATCATGGCAACTTTGCGTGGCGAAAAAATGAACCTCTTTTTGGATAAGCTTATCAATATCGCCATCCCGCGAACTCGTGATTTCAGAGGATTGAACAAGAGTGGGATCGACGAGATGGGAAATCTTACCATCGGCGTGAAAGAGCATACAGTATTCCCCGAGACGGCCGACGAAGATTTGAGGGACGTTTTCGGGATGTCGATAACGATTGTTACGACGGCACGAAACAAAAGAGAAGCGGAGGCGCTCTTTACGCAATTGGGTTTCCCGTTCAATAAACTCAAGAAAGTATAAGAGGCGAGACGGCTGATACCAAGAAGCAATGGTTCAGTAGGCTTTTTATTGGGCACCGGGTGTCCAATAAAAAGCCTAACGGCGATCTATGTCGCCACGTGGAAGTCATGTGATGGAATGATCTTGGTTGGTACAAACAGGGCAATAATTTCCCAGTTACTTCGTCGTTATGTTTCCACCTTTCGTCTCGTTGGGAAACAACCGCATATCCATGAATCATTTGATGTGACAACTCTTCGCAATAAGAATTTGACGATTTCCATATTTCCTTAAGAGTCACACGAACATCAAACGAGTAATGTACTTTCCGGCATCTCTTTTGATTTGACGTATATGCGGGATTGTGTTCAGTTAACCTTCAAGGGTGACACTGTGGATAAATAATAATTAAACTTTTCAATCGGTATCATGCCGTTCAAGTATCTTCCTA
>PFQT01000043.1 GCA_002788135.1 Candidatus Yonathbacteria bacterium CG_4_8_14_3_um_filter_46_25 | reverse complement strand
TTGAACGGCATGATACCGATTGAAAAGTTTAATTATTATTTATCCACAGTGTCACCCTTGAAGGTTAACTGAACACCGTGCGAGGTGGCGCAATAAGTCTCATTAAGAGAGATGTTTTAGTACTCGCGCATGGAGACTTGCGCATCAATCTTCTTGACGAGATCGAGAACAACCGAAACAACGATGAGGAGTGCCGTGCCACCGATCGCAAATGACTGAATGTCGGTGAGTGATTGCATCACGAGTGGCAGAACGGCAATGGTGCCGAGAAAGAGAGCTCCGACAAAAGTAACACGACCGAGAATTTTTGCGATATATTCGGATGTCGATTTTCCCGGCCTAACTCCCGGAATGAACGCGCCGCCTTTTTGCAGGTTCTCAGCAATCGCTTCGGGGTCAAACGTGACCGCAGTATAGAAGTACGTGAATAAAAACACCAAAATAAAATAAAAGATCGATCGAAACCATACGTTATTAAGCACGGTTCCGACAACGCTAAAGATACCTGAAACAATTTCATTCGCTGAACCGGAAAGGAAGTTCACCAAAACCTGAGGAAAGATAAGGATCGAAAGAGCAAAAATGATCGGGATGACTCCCGCCTGGTTAACACGGATCGGCAGATATGTCGAAATGCCACCGTACACCTTCATGCCACGCACACGCTTGGCATACGTGATAGGGATCGGACGTTCCGCTTCCGTAACAATAACCACGCCTGCAATGATCACAATTGCCGCCGCAAAAAAGGCAAGCAAGGCGGGCAAGATCGATGGATCGAATTCCGGATAGATATATGTAAAGACGAACTGAACAACCACAGACGGCAAACTCGCGACAATACCAGCAAATATGATGAGCGACACACCGTTGCCAATCCCGAATTCAGACATCAATTCGCCGATCCACATCAGGAGAACTGACCCGGAAACCACGATGGCAATATTCAAAAGAAAATCAAATCCCGATAAACCGGTGATGACCCCTTGCCGTTCCAAAAAGACCAAGAGTCCGTACCCTTGAAATACCGCCAACGGGACCGTAAGAAGCCGCGAATAGCGATTAAATTTCCTCCTGCCCGCCTCGCCTTCCTCGTGATATATCGCCTTCAATCGCTCCGACATCATGGTCAAAAGTTGCATGATAATCGACGCGGTAATATAGGGGCCGACACCGAGCATGACAATCGAAACGGCTGACAGTCCGCCGCCGGTGAGAAGATTAAAAAATCCAAGTGCCTGATTCGAAAAGAGATTGCCGAGATTTGATCCTGCAGCGGCGGGAATCGGAATGTTGGCAAGAAGACGGAAGACAACAAGGGATGCTAAAACAAACAATACTCGTTTCCTCAAACCGGCATCTTTTCCAATAAGTTTTATTTTTTGCCAAATATCATTCACGGTCGTTTTATGTTTATCATGAGTACGTATGCGGTTTTCAGGTGAACACTTATTATTCAACTCGCCCACCCGCTTTTTCAAGTTTCTCCCGCGCGACCGTTGAAACCAAACAGCCGGAGACAATGAATTTTTTCGTAACCGCGCCATCTCCAAGCAACTTTACGGACGGAATTTTTCTACCGCGTTTATTGCATACCCCGCGCTCGACAAGTATTACAGGACTGATTGATCCGCCTTCAGGAAAAGCGTCCTGTAATTTTTTAAGATTGACAATGTCCGGTTTCTCCGCGATGGATTTGAACCGATACCCGCGCAATTTCGGGATCTTTTTGATGGTATCCCTCATCTCGGGTCTCATCTTTCTTCCTGCACGCGCCTTTTGTCCTTTGGTCCCTCTCCCCGAAGTCTTTCCTCTCTTACCACCCCTGCCGACAACCTTTTTATCACGGTTCGGCGTTTTTCTTTTTACTTCATGTAGTTGCATAGGTTTGGTTTATTTACTTTGTTTTACCTCAAACGTTTTGAGCGCCTTGACGGCAGCCCGAGCATTATTGAGTTTATTCTTGCTTCTCGACAATATTTTTGCCGTTACATCTCGCACACCAGCAAGTTCGAGCACGACACGAACAGAGCTCCCGGCAACAAGACCCTTCGCAGGAGCTGGCATGATGGATATCTGCACGCTTGAGAACTTTGCGCTCACATCGTGCGGAATCGACATATTTTTGTTCAGCTTGATCTTTATCATGCTTTTCTTTGCCGACTTTGTCGCTTTCTCAATGGCAAGCGTTGTATCAGATGCCTTGCCTATTCCCACGCCGACGGAACCTTTTCTGTCTCCAATAACCAAGGCGACACTGAAGTTGAACCGGCGTCCGCCGGCAACAACTCGAGTAACCCGTCGCACATCGACGACCCGCTGGTCAAATTCAGACCGTGCCCGTTCACTTTTGCGCCGCGATTGAGGTCTTCGTGGTCCCGAAGCACGTCGTCCGCCAAAAAATCTTCGACTGTCTTTTTGCGCCCCCCCCTGTATAGGAGCTCCTCCCTTCTTCTTTCCAAGAGAAGCCACCTTCTCTTGGATGGGAACGCTTTGGTTCGAAGCGGAACTTTCCGCGAGGACGGCATCTTCTTTTTTCTTTTCCGTTGTTTCTTGTGTGGTATTCATGATTGCAATGAATTAAAATATAAGGCCTCCCTTACGCGCCCCTTCCGCAAACGCCTTCACTCTTCCCGTGTACATATTCCCCCCGCGATCAAACACCACCTTGCTGATCTTCCGCGAAACGGCTTCCTTTGCGAGCGAAGTACCAACCTTGATTGCTCGTTCCATCTTTGTTCCGCCTTTTTCTTTGATATCGGATGCCGCGACAAGGGTAATTCCTTTTTTATCGTCAATAAGTTGCGCAAAGATATAATTGTTCGATCGCGAAACGCTCAAACGAGGAATATCCGAACTTCCGAAAATTCGCGCGCGAATACGTCCATGCCTTCGTATCCTTTTCGCCTCTTTTATATTTTTTACCGATCGTGTGTTCATAAGGTCAATACTTTAAAAACTAGGCGGCTTTTTTCCCTTGCTTACGTCTTATCACTTCGCCATCGTACCTGATGCCCTTGCCTTTATATGGCTCAGGACGCTTCAATTTCCTAATATCAGCGGCAAACTTTCCAACAGTCTCTTTATTGATCCCCGAAATGGCAATAATGTTCTTTTCAACAGAAACCTTTATGCCCGCAGGAATCACGACATGAACCTTATGCGAAAAACCGAGACTCAAGACAAGCGCATTATCGGAGACCTCAACTCTAAAACCAACACCCTCGACAATGAGACGCTTCTCGAACGGGCGATTTACTCCATCAACCATGTTCTTTATGTGCGACGCATATGTTCCCCAGAGAGCGTTGACCGTCTTCGACGAAACGACCGGCTTGAGGTTTATCGCGTCTCCTTCAATGTGTATATCAATATCTGACTTGAACTCGCGAGAAATCGTCCCCAATGGCCCTTTCACCGTTAAGACACGGCTGTTTTTCGTAACCTCGGTCTTCTCCGGTATGACAATTGTTTGTTTTCCGATTCGTGACATATATGATCTTTATCTAGTCCTACCAAACTTGAAACAATGCTTCTCCGCCCACATGCTCCTTTTTCGCCTCTTCGCCCGTCAGTATTCCTTTAGGGGTCGAGAGAACAAGCTTTCCATATCCGCCCTTAACCGGCTTGATGTCTCCAACTCCGTAATATTTCCGTGCGGAGAGTTTTGAAATTCTTTTAACGCCGCGCACCCTCGCTTTTCCCTCTTCATACGAGATACCCAATTCCATAGAGCGTTTTACTTTTTTCCCTTTCTTCATTACGGATGAAATGTAACCGTTCTTGAGTAAAAGACTCGCGATGGCAAACCTGAGCTTTGAATACGGGACAACGACCGTTTCATGTCCGGCATCACCTGCATTTTTGATCCTTATCACCATGTCCGCTATTTTGTCATTCATAAAAAATGTGAGAGATTAAAGATTCTCGTTTCAAGCGATCACCATGACGACTTCTTGATCCCGGGAATCATGCCGCGATTCGCAAATTCGCGAAAGCAAATGCGGCACAAGCCAAAATCTCTTAAGTAGCCATGTTTTCTTCCGCAACGAAAACACCGATTCACCGCACGCGAACTAAATTTCGGTTTTTTTTGAGATCTTGCGATACTTGACTTTTTTGCCATAAAAAATACTCGGAATACGACCGGCTCTTGTTCGTACGTTCCGTAACGATATCGCGCCATTTTTCTTTTGAATAACCATGAGTGGTTATGCAAGAGGAGAATGGCGGATCGAAACGGATACCAGAACACTTGCCCGCGCCAAGCAAATATACGGCGCCAACGCAAGCTCTGGATATCCTACCAGAGTGTGAAATATTGTCAACAATCTGTACAGTTAACCATATGAGGTGACACTTAAGGTAGAATTGAGGTGACAAAGGGTAATCATCTTAATTTAAAAGGCGAAAGCTTAAAAACATCAT
>PFQT01000042.1 GCA_002788135.1 Candidatus Yonathbacteria bacterium CG_4_8_14_3_um_filter_46_25 | reverse complement strand
TGGAATTTATTGATGTGAAATTAAACAAAAAGGTCGGGCTAAAAAGAGCTAAAGAGTCTCTAGTTAACTGTCAATTATGTTCAGTGGCTTGAACATGTACTTGTGCGTTCCGCATGCGCACATCGGGCGATTTTTGATTTCTTTTATCGCCATGGCGGCGGCGGTGATGATCCGCGCGCCGTCATCGTTTGAAGAAGCGGCGATTCGCCGCACGAAGTTCCCGTCCTCGCCGCCGCACATGATCACTATTCCCCGCGTAGCGACCTCGTTCGCGGTTGTCACCCAGACATATATTTTGAAATTAGGGATATTGATACCGAATCCCCACTCGGCATTTTTTGTATACCGAGGTGTCTCGACATGGAGAGCGCGCATGCACTCTCTTATCTTGGCGACTCTCGCTTGGCGGAACCCGAAACTATGCAGGGCACCTTGGATGATGGTGATGGAGTAGCAGTCGTTTCGCACGGGTTTCCTTTTTTGGGAGGGGTAGTTAATGTGTCTGCCGCTTGTTTACCGGCAAACAAGCAGTTCCTTCGCCCGCGCGATGCACTTCTCAGGGCATGGCGCGTTGAAGACTGAGATCCACTGAAGCTTAAACTTCTCCGATGGGTCGAACACGTATGCCGGAGCGTCGCCGATCACATGGATCTCGTCAATTCTGATACACTCTCCGGTCGACTTCAAATTGACCATACTCCCGACTTCAATAATCGTACCAATCTCAACATCTGTCTCTTCCATCAGTCTCTCCTTGTCATGAATTATGTGGTCATCGCCGCACCATTACGGAAATACCACAGATTTTATCTGGTAACTTTTATACCATTTAGGAGAAAGGTGTCAATTGAATTAGGAGATAACAACCAGTGTGCCGGAGGGGAGAATCGAACTCCCATCTCTTGCGAGACACGATTTTGAGTCGTGCGCGTCTACCAATTTCGCCACTCCGGCTTATCGGCACTTTCGCATTGTAATCGAGTTTTGTTCAAAAATCAATTTTCCCCGCTTTGATAACTAAAGTTTGTGCTATAATGTTCCACATGTCAAAGCTCAAAGTTGGTGTGTTGCGCGGCGGGATAAGCAATGAATATGAAGTATCGCTTCGGAGTGGACAGTCAGTACTTGAAAATCTTCCGGAGCATAAATATGATCCGTTCGATATCGTGGTCACCAGAGATGGAGGATGGAATATCAATGGATATCCGACAAGCGCGGAAAAAGTCTCGCGTACTATCGATGTCGTGTTCAACGCGCTCCATGGTGAATATGGGGAGGACGGGAAGGTGCAACGCATCCTTGATCAGTTTAATGTGCCGTACACGGGTTCCGGATCGTTCGCGTCGGCCATGGGCATGAACAAGGCGCTTTCAAAATACTACTTCAGACAAGTCGGTCTTCTCACGCCTGAATGCAGGATTGTCGACAAGAGGCGCGATGTTGAAGATTCGGTTTTTAAAGTGTCCCGTTCATTCCCGGGTCCTTATATTGTAAAGCCGATTGCTTCAGGGTCATCGATCGGTGTTTCGGTCGCGCGCGATTATTGGGATCTTATGAATGCGGTGAAGACGGCGCTTGATCACTCTTCTCTTGTACTTGTTGAAGAATTTATAAAAGGTCGGGAGATCACTTGTGCGGTTGTGGAAGGGTCTCGCGGCAATGACGCATATGCGCTTCCTCCAGTAGAAGTTGTTTTGCCTATCGAATCGGAATTTTTTGATTATGACAGTAAATATAGCGGTACGACAAAAGAAGTGTGTCCGGCGAATCTTTTTGGATCGACAACGCAAAATATCCAACAGTTGGCCGTTCGAGCGCATCGCGCGCTTGGTTTGAGGCACTACTCACGCTCTGATTTTATTCTTTCAAATCGAGGCGTCTACATACTTGAAACGAACAGTCTCCCCGGATTGACAAAAGAATCGTTTCTTCCAAAAGCGATTCACGCCAGTGGTTCGGATCTTTCGGAGTTTGTCGATTACATTATTATGTTGGCGTTGAAAAGATAGATAGCCAGTCGTCACACCGCGCAAGAAACCGTTCTCGATGAGAACGGTTTCTTGCGTTACCCATGGACAGGTATGTTTTATGAGCCGATGAGTTCATGGAGGTTTGTCGCCGCGCGGCTTGTTTCGTATGCTCGGACAAGCAAGGTGAATTTCTTCAACGCCTCGCGAGTTTCCTCGATGAACATTTATTGCGAGGAAGTTTTGAATATTTGCTCTGCGAATGTTGTCGTATTTCCTTCATTGTCAGTTGATGCCAAGATATAGCGGTAGACGGTGTTTGACTGCAACGACGACAGAGTTATCGCGTGATCCATTGTGAGTGCGCTTTGTCTCGCGGAAAATGCCGCCGACGCTGTTGTGGTATCGGTATCGCTTATTTGGGCTCCGAAGGTCACAGGGGTTGTTGTTCCATACCACACCATCCCGTCGGCAACCTCGTTCGTTTTCCATGAGATAAGAGCCGTTGATGTTCCCGCTATGGTGCCAATCTCTGAAATGACTGGTGCCACTGCGTCTGTGGTGCCGATAGCACCGGATATGGTGTGTTCGTCGTTGTCCTCATTATCGTCTTCTTCTCCATCTTTACGGTAATCACCGCGTTCGCGATCCAGATATATGCGCTCTTGCTCTTTTTTTTCGTAACGATCCGGCGTACCGCCGTTATCATCAGTAATTTCATTGTCATCACTTGCCGCGTTGTCCTCGCTCTGGCGCTTAGTGGTTGCGTCCTTATTAGTGGATGTGCTATCGTCGTTGCGTTCCGGGGAAATGCTCGTGCTATTGTTGCCATTTGTTTTATAGTTTTTGGTTTCTTTGAACGTGGCTGCCTCTTTTGTGTATTCATCATCTTCTCTTGCTTTTTTTATTTCTACTCTAGTCTTGTTTCTATTGTCTTTAATCTTGGCGTCGAATCTTTGAGGAAGGGATGCTCTTTTCTCCGCGACAGTCATAAGCTCGTTGATTAAACCATCGATCGCTTCTGTTGATGAATTATTATTGTCAGCCTCAGCTTCACTCTTTGTTTTTTCGAGATAATCAAGTGTTATTACTAGCGCGTTATTGATCCGCTCATCGTTTTTTCTCGTTGTTTGAGATGTCGTTGTAGTTGTGGTCGATGACGTTGCGCTGGTATTTATTGTGACCTCTGTTCCCAATGACAAATCAGCTTGCTCGGCTTCCTTGAGTATCTCTTTCACTTCTTCTAGACGTTCTTCTGAGAATCTCACCTTAAGGACATTGTGGTTTTTCTTTGCTGAGAACGCAAGTTGCACTTTTTCAGCGGCGAGATCAATGGGGAACAAGAAATCTCCCGGCCTGGCGCTGTTTGCGGACATGACTGTAACCGAAGAACTCAAAACAAGTCCTATTGCGACAAGCCCGATCGCCGCAACCTTCTTTTTTTGCAGATAAATATAAAGATAACGAACGACCTGTATGTTATAAAAACGATACCTATCTGAATGATGAGCGGAAACGCGAGCAGAAACGATTCCCGTTTGTACCTCACTCCAAAGAATCCGCCTTTCTTTTTGAGATAATTTTCTCGGTTTTATGCTTGACAGTTTTTTTTCAACGTCAGATATCATGTTCATACTTTTCTAAAATCGCTTGCAATTTTTTAATCGCACGGTGATGAAGAACTTTCGCGTTGGTTTCAGTGACACCAAGCATGGTTGCTATCTGGCTGAACGTCAGATCAGACCAATAACGCAATCGCAGTACCTCTTGATCTCTTTCTTTTAAAATGCCGATATGTTTGAGAAGAAATCGATAATCATCCGGCTTCATTTCATAACTTTCGTTGATCATGGTTTCTTCAAGTGAAATCGTGCTCACTTTTTTATAATCTTTATAAATCTTGCGCTTCAAAATAATGAACACAAACCCAAGAAACGCCTCATTGGTACTATAATGAAAATTCCCCAGCGCGCTCCAGAGGTCGATAAATGATTCTTGCACGATATCATTTGCCGCTTCTCTGTCATGGACACGCGAGAGAGCATACGAAAAAACTCTGTCAACCAATTTCTCAAAAATCTCTCGAAACGCCGCCTCGCTTCCTTGTCGGGCGTCTTCGATGAGCTTCCCCATGTCCTTTATTTCTTGTGAGCCCACCTTGTTTTACCTATTCTCGAATAATATGTAATTTTAAACATAAACGGTTACAACATGCAATATGGCATTTTTTTATAAAAAACCCCACCAAGGTGTGGCGGGGGTTTTGATCTTATACCTGATTTCGCAAAGCAAAATCAGGTATAAGATTGATCTTTCAGGATATCCGCTCTCGGAGGATGGGGGCGTTGATCAAGTTATTCAAAGCGGCGATATGCGCCTTGGTACACGCTACAACGATATCGGTGTCTGATCCTCGACCGAATGCCGCGTAGTCTCCAAGTGAAATTTTTACCCGGGCGATCCCGACAGACTCGATGCCTCCTTGTCCTTTGCTTACATCAAACGATTCCAGTTTGATCTCGCCCGGCCAGAACTTTTGGCGAGTGAGCGCGCTTCTCACGGCGCTCCATGTCGCGTCAAACGGACCATTGCCGGTACCGCTCGCTTCGAATGTATTGTCGTTAGCCGTGAGTCCAACAAACACACGTCTTGTGCCATCGAGCTTATGATAATCAACATTTAAGAGGCGAATCCACCCTTCCTCTTCCGCGTGCTGTTCGGCTTCTGTTTCCTGCATGAGCATGTGGAGGTCTGTGTTGTGCACCAACGGCTTCATGGCGGCAAGTTCTTTGAACTTCGCGTATACAACGCCAAAAGTTTTGGCGTTGACCTCATAGCCGATGTAGGCGAGGCGCTGTTTGAATCCATGTCGCCCCGACTGACTTGAAAGCGGGAGAGACTCTTCTTGCCATCCGGTGTCTTCCGGAGACATAATTTCGTATGTCGCTCGCTCTTTAAGAACTCCGTCTTGATGGATGCCGGCACTGTGGGCGTGCACGTTTGCGCCGACGATCGGAAGCGTGTCGTGGATCGGTTTACCAATGATGCTCGAAACCAATCGCGCCGTTGGGCCGATCTCTTTTGTGTTGATGCCGGTATCGAGCTTGTAATAATCGCGACGTGTCTTGAGAGCCATCACCACCTCGGCAAGGTGAGTGTTGCCGGCGCGTTCACCGATTCCGTTGATGGTGCAGTGCGCTTGTCGCGCGCCCGCCGCAAGCCCCGCAAGCGTATTTGCTGTTGCAAGGCCGCAGTCATTGTGGCAATGGAGCGACAACACGATGTCATTTCGCTCAATGATCGACACTTCGTGCATGAGACGTAGAATCATGTTTGGATACTCGGTTCCAACCGCGTATCCGACTGTATCGGGGATATTGATCGTTCTTGCTCCTGCCCATGCCGCCGCGGCAACAATCTTTGCCAGAAAGGAGAATCCAGTTCGACTCGCGTCTTCCGGTGAGAACTCGATGTTGTCGATGCCGCATGCCTGTGCGTACTTGATCGCTTCAACCGCCATTCGGATAACTTCATCCGGCGATTTGTTAAGCTTTTTCTCCATATGAACATCACTTGTGGCAATGAAGATATGAATCCTTGACCTCTTAATCGCGTCTCCAAACGCTTTCATGACGCAATCAATGTCATCTTTGTTCGCGCGGGCAAGTGCGGCGCAAGTAATTCCGGGAACCTCATGCGCCACCCGCCGAACCGCTTCAAAATCATCATCCGACGACACCGGAAATCCGGCCTCCATCACATCGACCTTCATGCGGGCAAGTTGGTGCGCGAGTCTGATTGTATCATCAGGTCCAAAATTACAACCCGGCGACTGTTTCCCGTCTCGCGCGGTGGTATCAAAGATCAAAACGCGGTTCTTATCTCGTTTTTTCTTTGCCATGGCTCCTTCTCCTTGTGGAGGTGTTTTGAAATATCCTGCTATTTTATTGTCAACGAACTATTTTATTCGCGCACGACAGTATGGCAACGAAAAAGCCCTCCGACCGCTTCGGTGGAGGACTTGCTTGTGATCGCCTGAAATGTTTGTTAGGTAAGCACGAGTAAATCCTTCACCGAAGAGCGGTCAAAGAGGAGTAGTCCAAGTAAAAGTCCCAAAAAGTGGGTGGAATATTCTGTCCCGCGAAACCTTGCACGAAGTGGTGACGGCACTTTCAATATCATGCTTTTAGTCTATCACGGACTTTTAAAAATGCAATGTATATGTGTATCCTGTTGAAAAAATATTGACATCAATCCTAAAAATAGGTCTATTTTGAATAGAAATGCTTATTTTTTACCATATGTCATCACTATGACAAGGAGGAGACAAGCGATGAAATACGTTATGGGGGCAACAATGTTGCCGGCACTCTTATTTATGGCGATCGCGGAAGTGGCGCTCGTGTTTGTCACTGGCGTCTATCTCGTTTTTCGAGCTGTGCGATGGCTCGGAAGGACGTCACGCGGTGTCTTTGTCCGCAACGTGTAAGCGGTTGAGGTTCCGACATTTGCCGGAGCCTCTTTTTTTTTGGAGTGGTCAGTGCCTTTACAACCCGATCTCTTTTAGGAATGCTTTATTGCTTGGCTTTCTTCCGAGGAATTTTTTGATAAGCTCGCTCTCGTCAACACTCGATCCTTTTTCAAGGATTTCCGCGCGGTATGCCATCCCGATTTTATTGTTGAGGATACCGCCTTTCTCAAATCGCGTGAACATATCGGCGGCATACACGAGCGACCACATATATCCGTAGTATCCGGCGGCATATCCGACCAGATGCCCGAACCCTGCGGGGAAGATCGCTCCTTTCGGCATCACGAGCCCCAAGAGATCGCGCGTCACTTCGTCGAATATTTTTGCGGTATCCTTGCGCGCCACGCCAAAGTGGAGTTTCATATCAAAGAGCGCGAACACCAATTGACGCATGGTCGAGTAGGCGACCATGTGGTTTTTTGTCATGATCATTTTTTTTAAAAGGCGATCGGGGAGTTTCTTTTTTTTGTTTTTATAATGCCCTGAAAGGAGCTTGAGGGTTTCTTTCTGCCATACCCAGTTTTGCAACATCTGCGATGGCGCTTCGACAAAGTCGCGGGTAACACTGGTGCCGGATTGCGATTCGAATGGCGCCTTGGTGAGTACGCCGTGGACGACATGTCCGAACTCGTGGAAGAATGTCTCCACTTCTTCGTGGGTGAGAAGCGACGGTTTGCGCGAAGTCGGTTTGGTAAAATTTGTCATCATGCAGGTGATTGGCGCCACGTAATACTCGCTCCCGCTCTTGTCTTTCTCGATCCTGCCGGCAACAATTGGCGCCGCCGCGGCATGTCCGTATTTCCCTTCGCGCGGGTGGAGATCGAGCATGAAATAAGAGATCGTCTCTTCGTTGCGGGTGTTTTTAACCGCGTAGACCTCGACATCTTTATGCCATGTCGGATATCCGGTAAGCCGTATAAATCGCACCGAGAACAGTTTTTCATAAATTTGGAACATCCCTGATCGCACAACATCAAGCGGAAAGTATTCGCTCACTTTGGTTGTGTCGATACCGAAATGTTGTCGTTTGTGCTGTTCTCTATAGTATGAGAGCGCGACGCTTGGCAGGTCATAGTACGAGATCTCAGCCGTAATATCTCCCGTCATTTTTCGTTTCAAGTCACGGAGTGTTTGCTTGTCCTCTGCGACACCTTTTCTCAGTTTGCGGATAAGACCTTCAATAAAGCGCATCACTGCCTTAGGGTTTTTTGCCATGCGTGTTTCCGTCGCGTACTCGGCGTAGTTTTTGTATCCGAGTGTTTGCGCCATTTCATGACGAAGTCGAAGCAATTCCGCAAGGATCGTCATGTTTCGTCTGCCGCCCTTTTGAAGATTCTTGTCGAGAATATCTTTTCTCTTTTGTTCATTTGTTGAGTTTTGCAGAAATGGAATGATATCGGGGTACTCGAGTGTAACGATGTATTTTCCGCTTTTATCTCGCGAAAGACCGGCGAGAAAATCTTTTGAGAGACCGCCGGCTTCTTTTTCTCGCAACGTGATATGATCGTTGTGATCATTGATGTTTTTATCAAATTCAATGGAGAGCTTATTGATTCGTTGGGTCAGTTTTTTGAGCTTATTGCGCTTCGCGGCACTAAGACCAAAACCCATCCGTCGATATCCTCGCGCCCTGTCATCAAAGAGCTTCTTTCTCGCCCCGGAGAGTTTTTCTTTCTTCTCGGCATATTCACAAAACGCATGGTAGAGCTCTTCGTCGTATTCTATCTCGACCATGCCTTTGGTGAGTGTGTCAATCGTTTTCTTTGCCGCTTCGCGCAAGGATTTATTCGGGCTGACATTGAGCAGGAGTTCAATGCGGGCGATATCGTCATTGATGTCGTAATCTGACGCCTCAATCGCAAAAACGGTGTTCTCGAACGTGCGCTTCTCTTTGGCTATGTGTTTGACTGCCGCGTAGCGTTCCTTCTTGATCGCGAGGATCTTTGGCGCCATGCGCGCCATGTCTTTGGGCATCCATTTCGTCCATGCGAAATCTGCCATGGTATACGTTTTTGTTTTCATAAAAAATCAGCTTGCGTAAAGAGTTTATGTTATCCTAACACACTATCGTGCGCGAACAAGGCAAGGTTGTTTGTTTTATCACACCACATCAAGATTTGCGTTTCGTAGCGTGAGGGCATTTGCGACGACGATGACGGTTGAGAGGCTCATAAGAAGCGCGCCGATCTCGGGTCGCAAGAAAAACCCCGCAAATGCGAATACGCCCGTGGCCACCGGGATCGCAATAACGTTATATTCGAGTGCCGTATTGCCTCGCCTGTATTTCGTGTCGTGCGTGTTTGAAGAAAATAAGCGCAAAACTAAAGATGATCGTCGCAATCGCAAAACCAACCCATTTCTTAAGTGTCACTATTGGAAACCCGAAAAAACTTGCAATTGTCTCATTGGTGAGCGCAAGCGGAATGAGGAGGATCGTAACGATGAGGAAACGGCGCAGAAACATTTTCGCGGAGCCGTGTCCTACGAAGTCGTGCGCGGAGTGATGGATATGGTCCATACCGTGACCGTCATGTTCGTCACCGTGTTCGTGGTGGCCATGGTTCATTTCCGAATCGCGGCTTGCACGCGCGGCATGGACCGTCTTTGAAGCAGGGGAGTAGCATGAATCATGACGAACCACCACCTGCGCATTTTTGTGTTCGTGGCGGCGCATGTTTTTATGAGTGACGATGATCTAACGCAGATTTATGGTAGTTCATTTTTGACAACATGTGCGGTAAACATGACTTCAACAGCGGGTGTTGTGGCGGAATTTGTTGTAAGAAGAACCTCTCGTTTTATTCTGCCGACACCGTCTGGACCGTGCGCGAGCGGATCAAAGGTTACCGTGAGCGTTTTTTCCGTTCCCGGCGGAATGATCACGGTTTTTCCCGAACTTTCCTGCATACTAAATGAAAGATCGCCAATTTCGGCCGTTGTGCACATACAGCTTGTCTGTCCGGAAATAATCGTTATATTCTCGGTGCCGGTATTTTTGAGTGTGTAAACAGCGTTAACGACACCAGCGAATATGTCTATATCGCCAAAATCATATGACGGTACGGCAACGACAAGCGCAGATGCCGAAGCGTCCTTTCTTGGTACAGATGGAGTATCGCGTTGAGTCGTCGCGAAGACGAATATCCCCAGCGCCATGATAACCAGTCCGCCGATAGTATATTTATTCATATTATTTTTTTACGCACCATGTAACTACTTTCCTTCGTCGATATCAACCTGGATAACCACTTCCGCTTCAGGCGTCGTCGTGACGTTTGTTGGAATAAATATCGTGCGCTTGAAAACATCAAGCGGTTCTTTGTGGAAATTAGGGTCAAAACGCACTGTCAGTTTCGCGCTTTCTCCGGCGGCAATGGATTTCGAGGAGACAGATGCGGAAGTACAGCTACAACTGGTCATGATGTCGCCGATATTCAAGATGTCGGTTCCGTCATTTTGTATCGTAAAGGTTTCCGTGACGATACCGCCATATTGAGGCACCAAACCAAAGTCATGGAACGTTCGATCGAATGATATTCTCGGTCCATCTGCGGGAATAACCGAATTTGTTGTCGTCACTGTGTTTGCCCTGTAATCCCCTGTTTCTGTGAATGGGTAGTCATCCTCTTCCCAGTGAGTCATTCCGCCGGCAATACTTTTGATATTTGTATATCCGAGCGAGCTCATAATGTCATGCGCGGTTTTGCTTCGTGTCCCGCTACGGCAGTAAACGATAATTTCTTTGTCCTTCGCGTCTTCGCCAAGTCCAACGTTGGCAAGCGACTGCGCCGATAATTCCTGAACAGGAAGAAGTATCGCGTTTTGTAGATGTTCTTCTTCGTATTCTTTCGGCGTTCGAACGTCGAGCAGGACTATATTTTCATTGTTTTTTATTTTTTTCACGACATCACTGGGGTATATTTCATACGCCGCGATAGATTCGTCCTCGTGTTCTTCCGCATTGGGGACATATTTTTGTCTATTTGAGAGCAAGATGAAAACCACACTGATACTGATCACAGCCAGTCCTGCTGCAATAATATATTTTGTCTGCATGTTATTTTTTCTTTGCAATTTTATACACTGATAATATTTCCCCTGTCGCCCTCTTGTGATCGCCGTTTTTCATCTGCTCAACAACGTGCGTGGACAGGTGATTTTCGAGCATGACATCTTCGATTGACGAAAGTGCTTGTCTGACAGCGGATGTTTGCGTAATAATATCGACGCAATAAGCGTCTTCCTCGATCATTTTCTCGAGACCGCGCACCTGACCCTTGATAATCTTGAGCCGGCGGATGATCTTTCGCTTGACTTCTTTGTTCATGTGAGTGTATAATACCCCCGTAGGGTATATGAAGTCAATCGTCTTTGTGGAAAAGACGACCATAAATTATCAATTTCTTTATAAATATGAAAAAATTTATTTTCCCGATTCTTGCAACAATTGTCATCGGTTCATTCGTTGTTACCAATGTAAACGCTCAAATGATGGGTGGGTTTTCCAATTCCTCCTCGCTTGACTGGAACGCGATTATTGAACATACCACTCGTGAAGAACAGGAGGGTAAAGAGCTGTGGGATAAATTGCAAACCAAAGAGGTTATTTGCGAAAATTTGAGCGATGAGCAGTACGGAGTGCTTGGTGAATACTTTATGGGGACTATGACCGGAGATTCGCACGCCGCCATGAATGCCATGATGATACAGGCGCATGGTGAAGACGGCGAAGAGCAAATCCATATTGTCATGGGCAAACGGTTTTCCGGATGCGATAACTTAGCGGCGTTTCCATCCGTTGGAAACATCGGTTGGACGCCATGGATGTCCATGATGTGGGGAGGGTGGTCGTCTCCCTTTGACGGTAATAACTCAACAAACAACATGATGAATTTTGGTTTTTGGCCATTTGGCGGTTTCGGCTGGATTTTTATGATCATCTTTTGGGGTCTTGTAATCTGGGCGATTCTCGCCTTTATGCGAGGAGGTTTTGGAAGGGGGCATATGTGCGGACACGGTTATGGTGATGACGCGCATGGAAAAGACAAATCCCCGCTTGAAATCCTAAAAGAACGATACGCAAAAGGAGAAATGGACAGAAAGGAATTTGAGGAGAAGAAAAAAGATCTTCAGTAGATTGTCGATTGGGAATTTTTAGACAGTCTTTAGGCAAAAAACACCCACGGGTATCTTTCCCAAGGGTGTTTTTTGTATTGTGTATTGATGCGAACGGCGAACCTGCTGCGCTCATAAGCTGAGGCCATAAGCGAGGTTTGAGAGAATGGGGATACGAGGGGAGAATAGAGAATAGAGAGAATAGGGATAAGTACAATAAAATCCTAGAAAACATGGTATAATATTTTTATGCCATGAATCAGTCGAGTCGCTGTCAGAGCGCGTACGCCATACATTCCGAAACAAACTGACTCCACTCGCCGCCATGATACAACATACAATCAAGCTATTATCAATCTTCATGCCTAAAGAGTGCAAATATGAGCGGGCCTATACAGGGGATTTACAACTTCGATACAGGTAGTATCATGTATCCATGCTTCCTCAAATAGTAAACATCATTGCAGGGTTCCTTTTGGCGGTGCCAAAGATCATGGAGCTTGGCGTAGCCAAGAATGCGATCAAAAAGATCGAATCGCGTTTGCGCCCGTTTGAGGGTATCATCGGTTGGGTCGTTTTAATACTTGGTGTTGGTATGTTGATTGAGCGGATCACTTTTATGCCGATTTTCTATCGGTACTATTATATCGGTGGTGGCTTTGCGCAATCGATACCAGCGATCCTTATGGGATTGATCTTGCTTGCTGATTTCTTTAGGAAACATAAAGACCTGGATCATTTTATTAAACAGATCGAACCGTATAAAATATGGATCGGTTTTTGGGGGATCACGGCAGGGTTTATCTCGATCTTATCAGGGTGCGCATTTCTCTGCTGATACTAGATCAATGGATATTATAAAAATAACAATTTAAAGAATTATGAAAAGAACATCCATCATTGTAATTATTGCGGCACTCATTGTCCTTGCCGGTATGAGTGCATATTTTTTGTTGAATAGGTCGTCCGCAATTGTTGACACGACGGACACAGGAGTAGGTACTACAATCAGCACAACCACGACGAACACGACATGGGCGACGAGCAGTGCGCAAATGACTGGGGATCAAAACAAGCCAGAAACGATCATCGGGAAGTCCGCAGGCGGGCGCGACATCCTCGCGTACCATTACGGAACAGGAGACAAGGAGATCCTTTTTGTTGGCGGTATTCACGGCGGCTATGAATGGAACACGACACTTGTCGCTTACGAGCTTATGGACTATCTCGAGGCGAACCTTGACGCAGTTTCCGCGAATGAAAAAGTAACGATCATTCCGACACTTAATCCAGACGGGCTCGAGAAAATAGTTGGCACGATAGAGCGATTCAGCGCGGCAGATGTGCCGACACCCGAGAACGCAACCGTGCCGGGGCGATTCAATGCCAATAACGTCGATCTCAATCGCAATTTTGATTGTGATTGGCAGGCGAAAGGAACGTGGCAGAGTACGACAGTAAACGGTGGGAGCGCTGTGTTTTCCGAGCCGGAAACACAGGCGATAAGAGACTATGTAAACGCGCACACGTTGGCCGCGGTTGTTGTGTGGTATAGCGCCGCCGGCGGCGTGTTTGCGTCAAACTGTCATGACGGCGTTCTTCCCGAGACGAATACGATTACTGGCATCTACGCGCAAGCATCAGGTTATTCCGCGTACGAGAGTTTTGATTTCTACGAAATAACCGGTGACATGGTGAATTGGCTTGCCAAAAATGATATTCCAGCGATCAGTGTTCTCCTTACAAATCATACCGACACTGAATGGAGCAAAAATATTGCGGGTGTTAAGGCGCTTCTTACATATTACGCGAAATAATTCACGATGCGATTCATTCTTACTAAGCGCATTGTCGCAGTAATTATCATTGTTATCGCGTTTGGCGTGTTGGTGTTTATCGGTCTTTATGGCGGCAACAAACCGCTGGAGTCGATCGTGACTCCGCCGATCGCAACGACTGATCTCGGTCCGAAACATGAAGTCATTGGGTACTCGGTCGACGGACGCGCAATTGAGGTGTTCACTTACGGGGGCGGAAACACGCACCTTCTTTTCGTTGGAGGAATGCACGGCGGCTATGAATGGAACAGTGTACTTTTGGCGTATGCATTCATGGATTATCTCGACATACATCCTGAAGCGATCCCCGATGGTTTCGGTATTTCCGTGATTCCATCCATTAACCCAGACGGTGTGTATAAAGTAATCGGCAAAGAAGGGCACTTTGATATCGCTGATGTGTCAACAAGCGGGAATTTCTCCCCGGGCCGTTTCAACGCGCATAATGTTGATCTTAATCGTAATTTTGATTGCAAGTGGAAGTCTAAGAGCACATGGCGGGGAAATGTCGTGAGCGCGGGGACGGCTCCGTTCTCTGAGCCGGAAACAGCGGCGCTTCGGGATTTTGTCAAGAATACTGATCAGCAAGGTGTTGTTTTTTGGCACAGTCAGTCAAATGCCGTTTATGCGTCAGAGTGCGAGAACGGCATCCTTCCTGTGACGCGCGATATCATGAACGTCTACGCGAAGGCGGCGGGGTATCCGGCGGTGGACGTATTCGACGCGTACGAGATTACAGGTGATTCAGAAGGATGGCTTGCTTCGATTGGGATTCCGGCGATTACCGTCGAACTTTCTACGCACGACACCATTGAATGGAGCAAAAACCTTGCCGGCGTGAAAGCACTCATTGGATATTACGCGCAAAAAAACGGAGTGAATAAGTAATAGAAGGGAACGATATGTTTGCTGTGCTTATCTTGCTTGCGGTAGCGTTTTTCGTAGGTCTTTTGGCGCATTATGTAACCATCCTCGATTTTAAAATAGGAGATGGATTTTCCGAAGAAAAAAAGAAAGCGCGTGAAGCGGCATACAGTGTTACCGATGTAAAAGAAGAACATGACGCGGTGAAATTACTTGAATAGGTGGTATACTTATTGATATGGCAAAGGGCAGAGATAAACAAAAGAAGCAAGCGAAAAAGCCAAAGAAAGACAAGTAAGGTTAAAGCATAGGCACAGTCGTTGCTTGTCGTGGGCGAGAAGAATTTCCGTGGTGCTTTTGGTATGTTTTTTGAGTGTGGTAAAATATTTTCATGACACAAGGAGAAGCACTCGATATCATTAAAACCGGACGCAACGTCTATCTTACCGGCGCCGCCGGAAGCGGCAAGACGCATGCGCTGAATGTCTATATAGATTACTTGAAAGAAAGAGGAGTCGGTGTTGCCGTTACGGCATCAACCGGTATTGCCGCAACTCATCTTTGTGGAATGACCCTTCATTCATGGAGCGGAATCGGTATTAAGGATGATCTGTCCGACCATGATGTCGAGTTCCTCGTCCAGAAAGAACATCTATGGAAACGTTATGATAAGACGAAAGTTCTCATCATAGACGAGGTTTCCATGATACACCCGATGATGTTTGACGCGCTTGATCGGCTCGCGCGGGCGATGAAAAGGAACACTGCTGCTTTTGGTGGTATGCAGATAGTGCTTTCCGGTGATTTCTTTCAGCTCCCACCTGTTATTTCCGGAAGGAACGAAGTGATGTATATAGACAGCTCCAATGCGTGGCGGAAAATGAACCTACGTGTCTGTTATTTGGAGGAGCAGTATCGGCAGAATGATCGTTCTCTCGCAGGTATCTTGAACGAAATACGAATGGGCAACGTTTCCCTTGAAACAAAAGATATGTTAGAAAAGATGAGCGGCGTACGCAGGGAATCAAGGATCACACCGACGCGTCTCTATACGCACAACTTTGATGTTGACGCCGTTAATGAAATGGAACTTGAAAAACTCCATGGTGAAGTGCGTGAGTACGAAATGCGCACGCGCGGGAAAGCGAATGTGGTTGCTTCTCTTTGCAAAAGTATTTTGGCCCCGGAAATTTTAAAACTCAAAAAAAATGCGGTTGTTATGTTCGTAAAGAATAGCTTTGAGGAAGGGTATGTCAATGGAACTCTGGGGCGGGTCATTGATTTTAAAAATAACATGCCGGTCGTCGAGACGTGTTCAGGGAAGAAGATATATGCTACGCCCGCCACATGGGAAGTGGAGGATGACGGCAAAGTGCTTGCCTCCGTAGAGCAACTGCCGCTTCGCCTTGCTTGGGCGATAACGGTGCACAAAAGCCAGGGTATGAGTCTCGATGCCGCCGAGATAGATCTCTCGAAGTCGTTCGTGCACGGACAAGGGTATGTGGCGCTTTCTCGTCTCCGGAGTCTCGAAGGACTGGTCTTGCTTGGTATCAACACTATGGCGCTTTCGGTTGATCCGTACGTGATAGAGCTCGATAGATGGCTTATCAATGAATCATCTAAGTGGGTAAAAGTGATCCGGAGATTTGAAGGCGACGATTGGGACAGGATGCATGAGGATTTCATCATACGTAGTGGCGGGACCAATGATGCGGTAGAGATCGAAAAAAACAGAGCGTCCAAACCCAAAAATATTGCTTCCAAGGTTTCTTCTCACGAAAAGACGCTTGCTCTTTTAAAAGAAAAGAGAGATATACGAGATATAGCAAAAGAGCGTGGGATGACTCTTGGAACGATCATTTCTCATCTCGAAAAACTGAAGGAAGAAAAGTATGATCTGGACATAAAACACTATGCCCCAAAATCAGGCGATCTCAAGGTCATTCAGGCGGCATTTGAATCTCTGGGAGGCACAAAACTTTCACCAGTGTATAAAAAGCTGAAAGGAAAATACAGCTACGATGACATACGTCTGGCGCGCTTGTTCATATAAAGCGTGCAGTGTGTTCAGTTAACCTTCAAGGGTGACACTGTGGATAAATAATAATTAAACTTTTCAATCGGTATCATGCCGTTCAAGTATCTTCCTAAATGGATTCTC
>PFQT01000047.1 GCA_002788135.1 Candidatus Yonathbacteria bacterium CG_4_8_14_3_um_filter_46_25 | reverse complement strand
TCGCCTTTTAAATTAAGATGATTACCCTTTGTCACCTCAATTCTACCTTAAGTGTCACCTCATATGGTTAACTGTACACAGATTTGCAAAATACGGCGAGAACGCTACAATAGGAGAATATGAACAACCAATCAAAAACATATTATATTTGGATAGTGCTTATTATCGTCGCGGTGGGGTTCGTCCTTTGGATGGGATATTCGCGCGATGGCGATAAAGAAGTGAACGCGGAAGGATGGTTCCGTGGCGGCGAGAATGCTGCGGCAGTGCTTGTCGAATACAGCGATTTTCAGTGTCCGGCGTGCGCGGGGTGGCACCCCTACCTGAAACAGTTTGAGAGCGATTATGGCGACAACATCAAGGTCGTGTACAAACATTTTCCGCTTCCCCAGCACGAAAACGCGGATATCACGGCGCGAGCATCAGAAGCGGCGGGCGTGCAAGGAAAGTTCTGGGAGATGCACGACATTTTGTTCGAGAATCAATCGGAGTGGGAATCACTTGCGGATCCGAACGATACTCTCGTCGGCTACGCGACTGATATTGGACTCAATGTCGAGCAATTCACGACGGATATTGATTCTTCGGCGGTCAACGCAATCGTACAAAAAGATTTGACCGAAGGGCGGACATTCGGCGTTTCGTATACCCCCTACCTTGTGCTCAATGGAGAAGTCTTCGATAACGCGCAAGGCCCCGACGGACTCAAAGCGGCAATCGAAGCAGTGCTTGTGGTCGGCGGGGGAGAGAAAGGGAGCGATGCTGGCACGAGTACTGACATGACAACGACGAACGCAAGCACATCCAATGAGGGAACGCCTCCTGCTGTTCCGGACAGTTATTAACGGAGCTCTGTCGTGCGGCTTGCATGAAAACGCGTCTTGAATGTGTCATATCGGGCAAAGTGCAGGGGGTCTTTTTTCGTGATTTTATTCAAGAACGCGCGTTTGAATTGGGACTCACGGGTCTTGTCTCTAATCGGCACGATGGCACTGTGTCTTTCATCGCCGAGGGAGAGAAGCCGCAATTGGAAAAATTATTGGTTGCGGCGCAAGCTGGACCGGCACGTGCGGAAGTGACGAATATTGATATGCAGTGGCTTGAACCAATAGGCGAGTTCTTCACCTTTTCTGTTGTTGCGGGTAGAGAATAGTTTTTGTCCGTTATGGAAAGCGAACCGTTAGTCATCTATGAAGACGACGACGTTGTGGCGGTAAACAAGCCGGCCGGTTTGGTAGTGCATCCCGACGGGAAAACAAACGAGCGAACGCTTGTTGACTGGATTCGCGAACATTATCCGGAGACAAAGGATGTCGGTGAGCCCGCGCGTCTTTCTGACGGATCGGTTGTCGCGCGACCGGGTATTGTGCATCGGCTTGACCGCGATACGTCAGGGGTACTCCTCATCGCAAAAAACACTCCCGCGTTTCTTTTTCTTAAAGAGCAATTTCAGGAGCGACGCATCAAAAAAACGTATCTCGCGCTGGTGTATGGCGCACTTGCAAGGAAAGAGGGGATTGTTGACGCCCCCATCGGCAAGAGCGGCAAAGATTTTCGAAAATGGTCGGCCGAAAAAGGCGCGCGCGGGACGCTTCGCGAGGCGGTTACGGAGTATAAAGTTCTTGCGGGGACAAAGGAGTTCTCTTATTTGGAACTTTCTCCACGAACCGGCAGGACCCATCAAATACGGGTGCACCTCAAGGCGATCGGGCATCCGATTGTGTGCGATAAGCTCTACGCTCCCAAGCGGCCATGTCCGCCGGGTCTTGATCGAATGGCGCTTCACGCGTTTATGCTCACATTTTCGACTCGAGAGAACGTCAGCGTGACGGTCGAGGCACCCCTTCCCGATATTCTGAAAAACGTGGTTGCGGAATTGGGCTTGCTGTGATACCATGCTCTCCTATGGAAATGACAGTCATAAAATTTACACCGGTCAATATTCCAGCGCGCAAAAATCTCGGTTTGAAGGCGGGGGATACGGTGCGCGTTCATCAGAAAATACAAGAAAAAGGAAAGACGAGGATCCAGGTATTTGAAGGATTGGTGCTTGCGGTGAAGCATGGCACGGAGCCCGGCGGCACGTTCACGGTGCGAAAGGTTGCGAGCGGCGTGGGGACGGAAAAGATATTTCCGCTTTATTCGCCGATAATCGACAAGATTGAGATTGTGCGTAGCTCGAAGGTGCGCCGCGCAAAACTCTACTATATTCGCGAGAAAGTCGCGCGTGAGATACGCCGCAAAATGCGCAAGATGAAAATTAATTTTGCTACCACCGAAATTATCGATGATGGTGTTGAAGCCGAAACACCGGAAATAGCAACCGAAGATGAAGCGGTGCCAGAGATTGCGGAAGGAGTGGGCGACAAGAAAGACACGACCGAGACCGTGGGAGGGAAAGAAATGGAATCAAAAGACCCAGCTCATACGGAGCAACCAGAAATTGAAGAAAAAAAGTAAAGAAAAAAGGGGATGACTCGCCCCTTTTTCTTTACGAAGTCCGCGAGATGCTATATACTGTTTTTCGACGTTCATGTCCAGGTGGCGAAACTGGTAGACGCGCTAGCTTGAGGGGCTAGTGGGAGTAATCCCTTGGAGGTTCAAGTCCTCTCCTGGACACCAGTAGTAACTTGTTCGGAATTAAGAATAGGGAGCGATTTTGCGGAAGCCAAAATCGCGCTTTGATTTTCGCCAAAACCCTTTTCCTAATCCTGAAAATGTCTCTACTGGTGCTGTAATTATACACTTTGCGCGAACTTTTTTTGAGCGGGAAAACTGACTCACCCCGCCGTCGCTCGCTCCGCTCGCGTGTCCCGCAGGAAAATACTCTTTGCTCTTTTCATTTTGCGCGCGCCGGATTTCTTTTTCTTCTAATGAAAAGAGTATTTTCCTGCGGGTCTCTGCCCTCAACGAATCGGGCAGGCGGCGGGGCTGTGAGGACTTCACTCGGACGGCTCAGCAGGAGGGGGTTGGGGGAGGAATGCGGGCGGGCTTCGGCTTTCTTTTTTGAAAAAATCGGCGGCTAATTTCTTTTAATATCTGCAAAAATCATCTTAACTATTTCAGGAAATTTGGCGATGTTGAAATGCCCGCCCTTACTCTTGTAAATCACAACATGGGCGTTTTTCAATTTCTGCTTGTATTTATCGGCATGAGAGGCGGGCACAACATCGTCGTCTTTTGAAAATAGTAAATGGAGATTTTTGCAGTTCTTCTCAATCAACGACAAATCACTACCGAGCGTGAAGCCACCGACCAAATCTTCGTCTGGCAATGTATTATCAAAAGGCGGACAAACCAAATATACCGACAAGGCTTTTTTGCGAAGTTTATTTTCAGAAAGATATTTTGCAAGGAAAACTCCACCCAAAGACGAACCTATCAAAATATATTTATTCTTGATAAGAGATAAATATCTCTCAAAAAATATCTTCCAATCTCTGTACTTCGCAAAATCCTGCAAGGGCATTCGTGGCGAAATTATCTCAAACCTTTTACCTAAACTTTTTTCTAAATAATCTCCTGTCCAAGAAATCTTTTTCTTTGTCGTTACTTTTTTAGTTTTTAGGTAATGCAAATAATCCTTCTCATTTTTGAAGGTCATTCCGCCGTGAACTAACAGCGCTTGGATTTTATTTTTTGTAGCTTTCATTTTTCTTTTGGCTCAAACTGAATAATTTGAAAGCCGTATTTTTCAACTTCTTCCGGCGACCAAAAAGTTTGGCCTTTGGTTTTGAGAATGTAGGTAGTAATAACCTCAGCTTTTCTTCCCGTATATTCTTTCTTATTTTTTGTCCCATTCTTCCAAAACCAAAGTATCGCCCTCATTGACTTCAAAATCGGCAAGGCGTAATTCCAGTTTTTTCTTGCCTGAAATAATTTTCTCAAAGTATTCTCGCCAAACTTTTTTGTTGATTGTTGTCATAGTTATTTTTGCCGGCTTCTAATAATTTCGGAAGCAAGTTTTTTCAATTCTTCTTGGTCAGCCATTGGTCCGCTTCCTGAAGAAATCCAACCCTCATATTTCTCAAACCAAAATTCTTTTCCACTTAAAACTTGCTTCCAGATACCTTTCTTTAGCTTTTCTGTTCCGTGAAGCGGAACAAGTTTGATGTGTGCGTGGTCAATTCCCGTTCCTTCCATCATCAATCCAACTCGTCCGACATCGTCAAAATAATTTTCCAATATATTCGCAACTTTTTTGGAAGCGATTATAAATCTCTGCAAAACATCATCGGGCATTTTCAAAACATCGCTTCCAAAATGTTGCTTTGGAATGACGCACGAAAAACCTTTTGTATTTGGGTCAATGGCAAGCCAAGCCATAAATTCTTCGTCCTCCCAAAATAACCCTGCTGTTTTGATATTTCCAGAGGAAATCTCGCAGAAAATACATTTGTTATCTTTTGTTGTTGCCTTGTATTTAGCCATAGAATTATTGATTTTTTGTTTTCTGTTTAAGATATTCTTTTAGTTTGGCGAATGGCTTTATTTGTAAATAAGTTTTTTGGTCGTCCTCTTCACTAAGCGAAGCACGGGTTACAGAATATCCCTGCGGGATAAAAATCTTGTCCCAACCATAGCCGTTTTCGCCAGAAGGCACTTCCGCAATTTGTCCGTCTAAACTTCCCTCAAATAACTCCAAATCTTTCCCATCAAAATACCCGAATACGCAACGAGCCGTTGCGTTTCTAGCTTTGCTGTCAATCATCGAGCAGATCGTCTCAAATGGAACTTTATCCACAAAAAATCTTATGAACGGCCCCGGCAGTCCACCAAGCGCCGTAAATTCCAAAGCGACATCTTCGACAATAACCGGCTTCTTGATTTTCTCGTATGCTTGGCGGACTTTATGCTCGGCTATCTCTTTCAGATCAAGAGATTGGATTTCGTCCAAATCAAGTTTTACATAATCAACGGGGTGGCCAAGATATTTTGCGAAGTAGTCGGCCTTATTTTGGTTACCAGTTATGAATGTGATGTTTGCCATAAATTTATTTCAGTAACTCATCGGCGGAAACGCCAAGCGCATCAGCCAACTTTTGAATTGTCGCAAGGGTAGGATTTTTCTTGCCGTTCTCAATGTTACTAATATAACCTCTGTCCACCTCTAAAGCTCGCGCAATATCACCTTGCGACATTTTCTTTTTGGTTCTGATGCGCTTCATATTTTGGCCTAATTTTTCAGAAGCCGGATTCATATTTTTGTAATCTTTTTTGTAACCGCGCCGACAAAAAGCCGATATGCTTTTCGTTGTTCTTTTTTATAAATATATGGAACTGCCAAAACAGATTTACATTTTGTGCAGATCAAGTTTGGAACTTTCCTTATAGGAAGTTTTTGAAAACTTGTTAAATTTTCCGGCGCAAAAATTCTATCCAAATAAAGTCGTTTCAATGGGCCGGGGCCGTCTTTTTGATAAACAAGGATTTTTGCGCTGCAATGTTCACAAAGAACATTCAAAAACCGAGAGTATTCACCTCTCGCTTTTCGGTATTTATCGTTTTTGAATTTATCAGCCATATTTATTCACATTTTACACTTTGCTATACTTTAAGACAATGTTATACTAAAATATACTATGGTGTTTTACCATTTTATAGTCGCCGATTTTTTCAAAAAAGAAGCGGCGGCGAATTCCGCCCGCATTCCTCCCCCCCCCACCCCAGTATGAGAGAATCTACTGGGTTTTTGTATTAATGAATTTAGCGATTTTTTCTAAAAAAGGAAAGGGCGTTTTTCTTTCGGGGTTCTGTCTGTTGGGTATGGGAGGCGCGAGGATGCGCACTCAATTTTTTGTCCTATTCACAGGCTTTTTCCGGAAAAATTTATAGTACTCTGCTATACTTAATACTCTATGAAGAGTAATTCACTTAGAGTTCTTTTCGCGACAATACGACATTAGATTTATGCAACTTATTTTTTCAGAACCAATACCTCTCATCGTTCAAATAATGGCGACTGTTGCGGTTGTGGCGATCATCGCGGTGGGTTACAGGAAAAATATTTTTCTCTCTCGATTCGCGCTTATTACCATGACGATCGAGGTTATCTATATTGTCGTATTTTTAGCTTATCGATATTTTGGCGGGGCGATTGCGGAAGAGGCCGCTGAAGAGGCGTACTACGCACTTGTCGCTTCGGTGCACGGAATAATTTCTTTGATAGCGTTTGCCTGCATATTTATAATATTTCCCCGTGCTTACAAGGCATATAATAGGGGAGAAAATTATTTTAAGAAACATTACATATACTCTGCAACAATGATTATCTCGTGGATACTTGCCCTTGTGACAGGATTATTTCTTTAAATCTTTTATAAAAAAAATCCCCCTTCACGGCGCATGCCACGAAGGGGGCTAGTGGTGGTGATGCTTGTCCGCATCGTCGCCGCTTATTTCTTTGTAGAGAGAAGGACATAGATAAGCGAGAAGGTAGATTCCGGCGCACAGTGATGCGATGGGATCGACGATCTTCCATCCGCTTATCGCGATGATGCCGGCAGATACGATAACCGCAATCGACACGACCAAGTCGGATAGTACGTGGGCACTGAAGAATTTGTGAGTGATCGTTTGGTCACCCTTCGAGACGCTTTCAAGCACCCAGAGTACGTATCCATTGCCGATTGCTCCGATGATTGCTACGACAAGCATGATTCCGCCGGCAACTTCGCGCGGAGCGGTGAAACGCTCGTACGCCTCGTTGATTATCCACACGCCTCCGATAAGGAGGAGAAGAAGACCGACATACGCACCCGCTTTTCTGATCGATTCTTCTTTTCCAGCGGAGCGTCTGCTTGCGTACACGACGATGATCGCGACTGCGACGTGCACATTGTCGGAGCACACATGCACCGCGTCGGAAAGGAGCGCGAGACTTCCGGAAACGAAACCGCCGACCACTTCTCCGGCAAGTAGCACCATTCCGACCGTAAGCGCGATCCAGTAGCGTTTTGCTTCACACCAACAGTCGGTCAGGTCGTTCGTGTCAAGCGACACGCAACCTTTCAAGTGGGTGCCCATGGGAAATCTCCTTTTTTCTTCTGTTGGTGAACTTCTCTCTTCAGATTATAGAGATAGAGATGTTTGTCAAATACATGTATTAGTTCACTACACGCGTGTTTTTACCATTCGTGGCTTTGTTCAAACCACTGAACATAATTGACAGTTAACTAGAGACTCTTTAGCTCTTTTTAGCCCGACCTTTTTGTTTAATTTCACATCAATAA
>PFQT01000027.1:202-4811 GCA_002788135.1 Candidatus Yonathbacteria bacterium CG_4_8_14_3_um_filter_46_25 | reverse complement strand
TGGAGTTGACGCACGTCTTCTCCCGTGTCGCCTACCGTAAGGTTGCGGGTGAAGGTGTAGCCGGTCGTTGCCGGCGCGCCTCCTCCTTGCATGGTTGCGAGTTGCGCTTGGAGGGCCGAAATGGTCGCCAACAAGCTGTTGATCTGAGTGGTGAGATCGTCAACGGATTGAGCGAACACTACCGGAGAACCCGCAAAAAGCAGGGCTGTTGCAACAACGCCGGCCTTCATTTTCCTGATATAGTTTTCTTTCACATTCATTTGTTTTAATGGACACTGATAATAGTGATATAATTCTAGCAGAACTTTTCTCCAAAAGAAACGGCGGTAGTGTTAATTCCCTAAACAAAGAAATAAAAAACGAAGACTTTATCCACAGAAAGATTTTTTACATGATATACTTATATAAATTTGTTTTGATATAATTTAATCAGACAGCCATTTTGAAATACTTGCCAAGCAAAAAAATTATTGTTGTGTTAGTGATACCGATCGCTATCGGCATCATTTTTGTCACGGGGAAGAACATATGGGGAACAAGGGGTGTTATATTTGACCGAGGAATAACCACTTCGTCGGGAATAGCCGCTGGCGAACCGGATTCCGATGGCGACGGACTCCCTGATTGGGAGGAGGCGCTCTGGAAAACCGATCCCCGCAACACCGACTCCGATCGCGACGGCACGCCGGACGGAGAGGAAGTTACGGTAAAACGGGACCCGACAAAGCCGGGACCCGATGATGTTTTTCCATCACCCGACGCAATGCTGCAAACGAAACAATCCAGTCCGATTCAATACAGCGAGCAGACCGCGGGCGGACAGGTAGTCAGCAAGTTCATTACCAATTATCTGACCGCGCAAGATTCGGGCGATATAACACCGGAGGAAGAGCAGGAAATGATCATTGCCGCCGCAAACAATATGGCGGAGAATTACCCGCTTCCCAAGCAATATATGGTTGATAACATCATCGTGGCCGGCGAAACGGATGCGCGGTCGATCAAGGAATACGGCAACAAACTTGGTGAAGTATTCCTTGTCTTTCTTGCAAAATACCCCGAGAATGAGATTGCTATCATGAAAAGTATCGCATCGTCAAAGGATGCCGCGCAAGCACAAATACTCTCAAGGAAAAAAAGCGGCTACCGCGATCTAGTGAACGATCTGCTCGCTATGCATATCCCGAAACCGGCGGCAAACATCCATCTTGGATTCGTGAATAGCTATAGCGGCATATACACAGCAATGGATAACATCGACAAAATCGCTTCCGATCCGATGCGAGCGGCGATTGGTCTTAAGGAATACGAGGTTTTTGCGCAAAAACTTCAACCCATTAGCTTGGAAATACAAAACCTTTTTATAAACACCGGCGTCGATTTCACTCTGGAGGAAAACGGATATACATTTCTTCACAAAAAGCAGTAATCAATTTTTTCATGCATCGTTTCGCACCCAAACTTAAAAAGATTTTCGCGCTTATCCTTATTGTCGCCATTGTCGCGCCATCGGCTTTTTTGATGACGCCCAAAAAAGCCGAGGCGGATGTACCCGTCATCGACTTTGTGAACACCGGAAGAGAAATAACGGACATTATCGGGCAAGTGGTAACCATGGCCGTATCACTAGCTTTTAATCAGGTGGTGAATGGGTATCTTAAGGATGCAGATCTGGTGCTAAGAAATTTGGAAAACTATGTTAATGAACAAGCGGGAAAGATTATAGATAGCGTTGATCTTGACCAATTTAAATTGTGCAGTTTTAATCCTGGATTGAACTTCGAACTACAAATCAAACATCTTAAACTGGAAGAATGGGGAGCTGATTTTCCTAATCTAACCGTGTGTAGTATCGCCGACATATTTGTTAACGGAGCTCAAGATTTTGATACGTTTTACCAAAAATCATTTTCTGTGGGCGGATGGGGAGCATTTTACGCTACCACGCAAGATATCACACAAAACCCATTCGGCGCCACCCTCATTGTGGAAGCGGAAACCGCAAGAAAAGTAGCGGCGCAAAAGGAACGCGACAAGGAAGAGCTCGCGTGGGGGGATGGATTTAAGTCAGAGAAAAAGGATGATAAGATTAAAAACCCGGGCAAAGTCATCAACGCACAAACCGCCAATTCCCAGGATGTTACCAACAAAAAACTGGCTTCTGCTGACGAAGTTACCGACGCTATTGTCACCGCGCTTGGTGCCATATTAGCTCAATATATCACCAACGGAATCCCATTCTAAAAAATTAATTGCCCTTATGTATACAAAACGCATCACTCTCAATAAAAAAACAATCGCGGCGATTATTATATTCGCGGCGCTTGCGCTTGTCGTAGGCGTGTTGTTGTTCGCGAATGCTCACCACGCGTATGCCGCCGCTGGCGACACCAAGCTCGAAGAAAACCAGAGCGACCATAACGGGTGGTGGCAAGGCATAAAAAATGTAGGCGGAAAAGTTCTTGCCGTACTCGGCGATGCAACTATTGGCAACGTATTTCTGTTTTTTACATGGGCTGGTTACTCAATGTTCAGCCTGCTCTTGACGCTATCGGGAATTTTATTGGACAACAGTGTCACTCTTTCGCTTGATTCAAGTAATTTCACTCTGCCGGCAATTAGCGCGGCATGGATTGTCATACGCGACTTTGCCAACCTTTTCTTCATATTCATTTTGCTCTATATCGCCATCGCCACGATATTGAACCTCGGAAATTACAAACGGGCATTGCTATCCGTAATCATAGGAGCGCTTCTCATCAACTTCAGTCTGTTTTTCACCAAAGTAGTGATCGACGCGGGGAATATCCTTGCGGTCGGATTCTATAATGAAGCATCGGCGGTTACCGTTAAGGGCATACCGGGACATAGTCTTTCATTGGTATTTTCGGAAGGATTGAAACTTCAGTCAATGATGGACACTTCCTCGTATGAGAAACTCAGCAATTTTAATTCCGGCAAGGCATATTTGTTTGGGACAATCGTGGAATCAGTCGCTATGTTTGTGTTTTTTTCCGCGGCGCTTATGTTTATCGGCAGAACGATAGCTCTTATGTTCCTTATGGTACTCTCGCCGTTTGTGTTCGTCGCCATGGTGCTCCCGGGAACAAAAGGGCAGGCGGCAAAATGGTGGCGTACGCTCATTAGTCAAGTATTTTTCGCGCCGGCGTTCCTCTTTTTCGTCTGGATCGTCGCGGAGATCATAAAGAGAGGAGAGCTTGTCGCCATCACTGGAAGCGGAAATTCGTCGTTCGCCGATCTCGTTAATATGGAGAACGTTGACGACGCATCTTTGTTTCTCACCTATTTCCTCATTTGCGGCCTCTTGCTCGGGTCGCTTACGGTCGCGAAATCCATGGGTGGCGCGGTCGCCTCGACATCAGTCACATGGGCGAAAAAGCTGACTGGCGCGAACATGGCAAAGCGTAAAGGCCGAAAACTCGGCAAAAAACTCGGCAAATGGGCAACAACGCAAACGGCCGGTCGCGCGGCGAGCCGGATCGCCAATTCGCAAACACTCAAAAACTTCGGTATGGACCACCCGACTATGGGACGCATGGCCGACAGCGCGCTGGGTGCCGCAGGCGCGACAAACTATGACAAATGGGCTGACGACAATGAAGCCGCGAAAAAGGTGTATGGCAATAAAATAGCGAAACGCGACACGACGCCCGAGGAGCGTAAAGAGGTCAATTTCGCCCACGAAGAGCGGGAATCGTCTGAAAAAGCATACACGGCGAAAGTACAGGCAATGAAGGACGCGGAACAAGCATGGCAAAAAGATATGGGAAACGATACGTTACGGGCGCAAGCGGAACAAGCGAGAAGTTCGGCTGAACGATATGGGGAGTACTTCAAAAAAACCATAGAGAATGAAAAGAAAGTCGAGGAAACAGTAACAGACGCGAAAAAAAGTTACGCGAAAGCGATCAGAGAGCGCGTGGCTGGCGCCTATGAACGCAAGGCACTGCCAACAAGCCGCATCGGCAAGGTTGTTGTCGCCATAACAGGGCAAGCTCGCATGAATTGGAACGTGGCGGAAGCGTTGCGAGCGGGAAAAACCGGAAAGGAAGGGTCGATAGCGGCGCAACTCCAGAAAGTACTCGATAAAATCAAGGCGGAAGAGGAAAGTGGCGCGATTGATACAGAATCGGGTGAAACCGAAACCGCGTAGTCGCACTATTATTTATTCGACCGGAAAAACAACAAACCATGTACGACGAAGAAACATTAAAACAAAAAATACAAGAAGCGACGCCGGAGGTGCGCGACATGATCTCAAACCCCGATTTCGGTCCGCTCATCCAGGAATTTGGCATTAAGCGCGGCGCGACACCGCTTCAGTGTCTTAATATTGCCGACGAGGTGATTCTCGCTCTCCTCGGACTCTCATCAAAAGATACTTTTGCGGAAACTATCAAAAGCAAATTTGGTATTTCGGAAGATGCCGCCCGTGGCATGACGGAAGACATCAACATCAACATATTCTCTCAATCATCGGCGCCGCATATCTCCACGACGCCGCAAGCTCTCGTGTCGCATTCAACGCCAATACATGACAACACGCCACAGGTGCGCGTAATACCAAGAACACCGCCGGCGCGCGAGC
>PFQT01000027.1:0-157 GCA_002788135.1 Candidatus Yonathbacteria bacterium CG_4_8_14_3_um_filter_46_25 | reverse complement strand
CGATTTCCCCGGCTTCAACACCAGAACCGCCGAGGGAAGCTCCGCCTCCCGTGCCGACATCACAGCCGGTAGCGCCAGCGCCACAAGCGCAGGAAATATCGACGGCGCGCGACCGCGCGCGGGAAGCGCTACTCTCCGGGTCTCCCATGGACGGATT
>PFQT01000020.1 GCA_002788135.1 Candidatus Yonathbacteria bacterium CG_4_8_14_3_um_filter_46_25 | reverse complement strand
AAATTAAACAAAAAGGTCGGGCTAAAAAGAGCTAAAGAGTCTCTAGTTAACTGTCAATTATGTTCAGTGGCTTGAACATTTACCGCGTTACTGTCCAAGAAGTACCGTTGAACTACTCGCCGTAGTCGTACTATCCGTACCGGTATCCAGAACTGGGGCCGATGCGAACAATCCGGAAATTTCATCGGCAATCCCGCTAAACGAATTTTCAATGAGACTAAACGGTGAAACGCGCTCGCCGGCATTGATCTGTCCGCTTTCGCCACTAATGTTAAAACCGACAAAAGAAATCCAGAAGAACGTGACGATACAGAAAATGAGGATCGTTAAAATGGCCGCGATCCGCCGCCGTATTTGTATTGATTGCTTTTGAATATTCTTAAGCATAGAAACTACATGATTAAAAATTACTAAATAATGACACGTATTACACTTGCGAAAACACAATAATCTCGCCCTCCTTCCCTTCAAGGTCTCGCTTTTTCAGTGTTAATTTGGCAACCGGCTTCATTTCTTCTCCCCTTTCCTCCTTAAGAAATTCATCAAGCGAACTTTCTTTCACGTTTTCCAAGTAATGCATCGGAACGACAAATTTCGGACCAAGTCCGACGAGCACTTTCCCCGCTTGCGCAGATGTAAGCACATCGCCACCGCCTATGGGAACAAACAGAACGTCAACCTCTCCGAATGCCCCGTCAATATCGCCAGCTGCCTCAGTAGAGCCAAACGCGCCGAGAAAACACAGATTCACCCCGTCAATGAGCACTAAATACGCCGTGTTGATGCGATCGACTTCCTTATACCGTGTTGTACTCGCGATACCTTTGATAAAGATATTCTTGATCTCATATTCTCCCGGGCCGGACACGACAAATGGCGTCTTGTCGCCGTATGTCATGTTCTGAACTCCGTTAAAATCCTCATCATTGAGAGAAACAAGCACGATGTCGGCCCCGAAACGAGGTGTTTTCCCGTTTACTATCAAAGGTGACTCTTTTGCAGGCGGATTGAACACCAGCACCGTGTCGCCAACTTGCACCTTAAAACATTCTCCTCCATGATAGGTGATGACCATAGTTTTATTATAACAAATTTCAGGATTAATCTCAAAGTAAAAATAGTGTGAAAAAGCGACTTTACGTTTTACACACATTCAAGAGGAAATGAATGCCGCGTCACGATTTTCTGCACGCAAGTATATGGCTTAAAATAATGCTACTATGCCAATCGCCTCGCAAGGTGCGCATCGGAATATTGACATTTTTTATGGAGTATGCTAGCATACTCTCAGGATCCCAAGCGGAAAGGAGGAAAACTATGCATCCGCCCTAGGGACCATCTGCACCCCTCCCCTTATGTTAAAGCCCCCGCCCCGAGTGGTGGGGGCTTTTTTATATGGCAATTGACGATCGTATCAGCATACTCTAATACGCGCATAATGTTTTTGCGGTAGCGATAGAAGTTACTTAAAATTGAACATACTTATTATTACCCATTTATTTTGAGAGAAACACACCAGTAATGGCATTACCGATATTAGGCGCTTGCAAGAAGCCATTATTATGTATATACTGAACTCAATGGGATCAAGAAGTCAATCCCATTGAGTTAATGTTTATTAACGCTTAAGGCTAACCCTGTTTCTCGCTCCCCTGCCGGAGGAAAACAGTACCTTGTCGCGGATCACATCCCCGCTTGCAAGGCGGGATATTTTTATGTCTACAAAAACAAACGATACCGCTATCGATGTCGAAGAAATAAAACAACTGGCTCTTTCCGACAAAAAAGAAGGAAAAGGTATTTCGGAAGAAACTCTTGCCGATACCAGTACTATGGGAATCATGATGAAACATGTCGCTACCCCGTTAAGTGTGGGCGATCTTGCCGAAGGCGCCGTCATTGATGTTGAGCGATCAGCTGTGTATATCGACCTGGCTCCTTTTGGAACAGGTATCATTTACGGCAAAGAATTTATGAGCGCGCGCGACTTGATTAAAAAGATCAGTGTTGGAGATTCGGTAACCGCCAAGGTGATCGCACGAGAGAATGAAGATGGGTATATAGAGCTCTCGTTGCAAGAAGCACGCCGGGCGCTCGTATGGAGTCAAGCGGAGGAAGCGATAAAGAGCAAACTGGTGTTTGAATTGCCGATAAAAGAAGCGAACAAAGGAGGCCTCATTATCGAATGGCAAGGAATGCAAGGGTTCCTCCCCGCCTCACAGCTCAAACCGGAACACTATCCGCGTGTTGAAAATGGCGACAAAAATGCCATCCTTGAAGAACTCAAACGGCTGGTTGGTGAAAAGATAGCCGTGTCCATCATATCTGCCGATCCAAAAGAGGGAAAATTGATCTTCTCGGAGAAAGATTCGACCCAAAAAGAGCGCTCGCAGATAGTGTCCAAGTACACGATCGGCGACGAGATCGAAGGCGAAGTGACCGGAATCGTCGATTTTGGCGTCTTCTTGAAGATTGAAGAGGGACTTGAGGGACTCGTACATATCTCCGAAATTGATTGGGGTCTCGTTGAAGATCCGAAAAAGATATTCCGTGTCGGAGACAAAACTCATGCAAAGATCATCGAGATAAAGGAAGGGAAAATATCACTTTCCATCAAGGCGCTTCGAGAAAACCCATGGAAAGAAGCGGAAGGAAAGTATAAAAAAGGAGACATCGTTAAAGGTGTTGTCATAAAGTTCAACCAATACGGAGCGCTCGCTTCAATCGAGGAAGGAGTCGCCGGATTAGTGCATATATCCGAGTTTGGATCGCTTGATAAACTGAAAGAAAAACTCGAACTGGGAAAAACTTATACGTTCCAGATCACCATTTTTGAACCAAAAGATCAAAAGATGACTCTCTCGTTCATAAACGAGGAGAAACAAGAATCGCCAGCCTAGCCGTAAGCGTCAAACAAGCGCCGGTCTGTTTCCAATCAATTAAAAAGGCACATTGCTTTATCCTTTCCCTCGGCAAGAATAGTATCGAGGATACCAGTGACGATACCGAAACTTCGTTTGAGCTCTTTTTGCTCGACCGAGGAGAATACAGACATAAGGAACTTCACAACCCGTTCTTCTCCGGTCGGTTTGCGCACTGATCCCTTTGCGGCGCTAGGAGATATCCCGACACGCACACGAATGAATTTACGAGTGCGTAAGCGCTTAATGACCGACTCGACCCCGCGATGACCTCCCGATCCGCGATCAAACGATATTTTCACGTTTCCGATTGGAAGATCAATGTCATCGTAGATTACGATCAAACGTTCAGCCTTTTTTGCATCGGTAATATATCCTGAGAGCACTTTCCCCGAATTGTTCATAAAATTATCAGGAAGCACCAAGGTTACCGTATGCTTACCGATTTTTTCTTTTGAAACAAGCGCGTTTGTCTTTAGGTCTTTTTTCCAATCAGAAAATGTATGTTTTTGATGGAAATACAAAACGGCGGATCTGCCAGTGTTATGGCGCGTCCCCGCATACTCATCTCCCGGATTTCCCAGTCCCGCTATGCAGTAATTCATCCCGCCATGCTAACAAAAAACAGGCCGACGCGCCATCGTACACACGCATGGCCTGTGAAAAAATGAACGGCGGGGTCTGCGGAATTTCGTATTTTCTTGCACACGCCGATTATTTGTAATATTATTGACAGCGCGACATAAAAAACTCATCACAACCATGCAAGAAAACGCACCTCATGATCCGAAAGACACACGCGAAATACGCGAAGCGACAACCACAAGAGGTCTTCTGGGAGAAATTGTAAGATTCGCGATAATCGTCCTGCCGATCGTATTTTTCATACGAGTGTTTATCGCGCAACCATTCATCGTGAGCGGCGGTTCCATGGATCCAACTTTTGCGACCGGACAATACCTTATCATCGACGAGCTCTCGTACCGCTTCTCCACACCCGAGCGTGGAGAGGTAATCGTATTTCGTTACCCGAAGGACCCATCTCGTTTTTATATAAAAAGAATCATTGGACTTCCCGACGAAACAGTTACGATCAACAATGGCGCCGTCGCTATTTCTACGAAAGCAAACCCCATCGGATTCGCACTTGACGAAAACTACATTCAGTTCTCCAAAGACGAATCGTCGGTAAAAAAACTCGGACCGAACGAATATTTTGTGATGGGAGATAATCGTGCCGCAAGCTCTGATTCGCGATCATGGGGACCGGTCAACCAAGATATGATCATCGGAAGGGTTTTACTGCGGCTTCTCCCGATCGCGAACGCGGGAATCAACCCGGGAAACATAGACTACCAACTATAATCATGCAAGAAAAGAAACAAAGAAAAAGCAAAGAAGCGCCAACATCCTTAAGAGGTATGCGTGATATTATCGGCGACGAGCACTACGATTACCAAGGATTCTTTGAAAAAGCGGCTGAGATCGCGGTTTATTATGGATTTAAACCGATCGAAACACCCATACTTGAAAAAGAAGAGGTTTTTACGTCGGGAGTCGGAATTGGAACCGATATTATCGATAAAGAGATGTACTCGCTCAAGATAAAAGGCGGTGAGCGTCTCGCGATGCGGCCGGAAGGAACGGCGGGTACGATGCGCGCGTATCTCGAAAACGGAATGCGCTCATGGCCGCAACCGGTCATGCTCTATAGCTATGGTTCGTTTTTTAGACACGAAAATCCCCAAAAAGGAAGGTGGCGTGAATTCCGACAATTCAATATCGAAATGCTTGGAACGTCAAAAAGTATCGCGGATGCCATGATAATCAAGATTATCGCCACTATTCTTGAAGAAGCGGGATTAAAAAATATACAAGTGCGCATAAACAGTATCGGAGACAAAGAATGTCGCCCGGCATATATTAAGGAGCTTACTGCGTATTACCGTAAGCATCTCAATTCCGTATGCGCGAATTGTCAGCAACGGATCAAGACAAACCCGCTTCGTCTTTTAGACTGCAAAGATTCCAAATGTACCGAGATACAAGGCGGCGCGCCTGATCCTATCAGCTCGCTATGCAACGAGTGCCGAACACATTTCAAAGAAGTGATTGAATATCTTGAGGAAACGCACGTTTCTTACGAGATAGACAATCGGCTGGTGCGAGGTCTTGACTATTACACAAAAACGGTGTTCGAGATATTTAACGAATCTGAACCGCTCACTGACAAAGATGCGAACGAGCCCGATACCACAGAAAAAGACATTGCTGATAAGAAGAAAAAAGGAGATAGCGAAACAACACGTCCTCTCGCCCTTGCCGCCGGAGGAAGATACGACCGATTGGCCGAAAGCATGGGGAGCAGAAAACCCGTCCCGTCAGTAGGAGGGGGGATTGGCGTTGATCGAGTGCTTCTATCGCCCGATCGCTTTATCCTTCGTCCCCGTATTGTAAAAAAACCAAAAGTATATTTTATCCAGCTTGGTTTTGAAGCGAAGCTCAAGTGTATCGCGGTTATTGAAATACTACGCAAAGCGCGGGTGCCAATCATGCACTCTGTTTCGAAAGACAAACTCTCGGGCCAACTTGCCGTAGCGGAACGACTCAGTATTCCCTACACGGTCATTCTCGGACAAAAAGAAGCAATGGAAGGAACGGTAATCGTGCGTAACATGAATACTCGCTCTCAAGACACGGTCGCACTCGCCGATCTCGCCATGTATATCAAGAAAATATCTTGACCTCAACCATACCTCGAAAAAAAACTTGCATCGTTTACCGCGCTATGATATTGTGTGCGGCAATGGTAATCAATGTTGAAGTCGATAAAAACGCGAATGAAAACGCAGTAAATTTGATACGGCGATTTTCAAAAAGGGTAAAACAGTCCGGAGTGCTGCCGCGCGTCCGATCGATCGGAGTTTATTCCCGGCCGGAATCAAAATTCAAGAAAAAGGTGCGGGCGCTCAAAATGCTCTCCAAGAAAAAAGCGTTTGAACGATTAAAAAAGCTCGGCAAGGTTCCGGAGACACCAACTCGTAAGAGAAGAAAATAAATGTTCACCTGTAGTAGCACCATTAAGGGTAAGCCGCCACGCTTGCCTTTTGCTCGAATTGCCAATTATATACTCGGGGAAAAATACTCACTCGGTCTTGTACTGTGCGGCAGTACACTCTCACGTAGACTCAATGAAACATACCGCGGTAAAGCAAAACCGGCGAATGTGCTCTCTTTTCCTTTGTCAGATACCGAAGGAGAAATCTTTATCGACATTCGAAGAGCGCGTCAAGAAGCACGGCATTTTGACCGAAACGAGAACGACTTTATCATATTCTTATTTATCCACGGCCTCCTTCATTTGAAAGGACTCGCACATAGTAGTAAAATGGAGAAGTTGGAAAAAAAGATAGAGAAAAAGTTCACACCGCGCCCGAAAAAGAGGCGTTAAAGACATTATATGTCATTTCACCTAACAAAAGCCGGACAATCGTTTTTTTTTCACCGAGAGTAAACAAGTATGTCAAGAAATATTTCTGTCGGAATAGATGTTGGAACACGATCAACACGTGTTGTTGTCGTTGAATATATAAACGGGAAGCCGGGACCAACAGTACTCGGAACAGCGATGTGTCAATCACGAGGATTGAAACATGGGTACATCGTGAATGAACAAGAAGCGACTCAAAGCGTCCATTGCGCAATAAAAGCCGCGGAACGATCATCAGGATTGAAGATCAAAGAAGTATTCCTGTCCATAGGGGGCATCAGCCTTGAAGCGGTAACCACGAACGGATTCGTTCTGCTTTCACGCACCGATGGAGAGATCACCAATGAGGAAAAACAAAAAACGATACAGACAAGTAGGGATAATGTGAAAAATTCGACGAACAAGAAAGTGATTGATACGATACCTATCAGCTATAAAATTGACGGGAAAGACGTTCTTGGCAAGCCTGACGGCATGAAGGGATCGAAGTTCGAGGTCAAAACACTCTTCATTATGTGCCTCGAACAACATTTCAACCAACTCGTGCGAGTTGTTGAGGAAGCGGGAGTTGAAGTCCTTGACGTGATCGCTTCACCTATCGCCGCAAGTCTTGTTGCCCTTACTAAACGACAACGAGTCGCAGGGTGCCTTTTGGCGAATATCGGCGCGGAAACGGTCTCCATATCGGTTTTCGAAGATGATATACCGATATCGCTTCAAGTGTTTCCCATCGGTTCGACCGATATCACGAACGATATTGCGCTTGGTCTGCAGATCACGCTGGAGGAAGCGGAAAAAATAAAGATTGGTGAAGGAAACGGATCGTACGTGAGACGCCAACTTGATGAAATTGTCGAAGCACGCCTATCCGATATTTTTGAACTAATTGAATCCCATCTTAAAAAAATAGGGCGAAACGGACTTTTGCCTGCGGGAATCGTTCTGACCGGCGGCGGCGCGGGTATATCAACAATAGAAGACTTCGCCAAGGCATCACTTCGACTTCCATCAAAAAGAGCAACGTCCGAAATAGCGGAAATGCAATCCAGCGGGAAAAACATCAACGATTCTTCATGGTTTGTTGCATATGGACTTTGCATTTATGGGTTCAACCAAACAATGACGCGCGCGCCGATAATGAAAATGATTGGGCCGCACCAACGACGCATTTTTGCGTGGCTGAAACAATTTTTACCATAACATTCAGCTATATCTTTTGAGAATGGTCAATGTTTCTTTTTTTCTTTTTTTTGGTATCATTCACCTACTATTGTTTCAAATAAACAGATAGCGATCATGCCTAAAATACAACCAGAAATAGAAACATTTGCTCGAATAAAAGTCATCGGCATCGGCGGATCAGGAAAAAATGCCATCAACCACATGGTCAATTCAAAAGTGCGCGGCGTTGAGTTCATAGCGATAAACACGGATACGCAGGATTTACACCACTCACTGGCAAAAAAGAAGATACACATTGGGAAAAACCTTACCAAAGGACTCGGAACGGGAATGAGCCCGGAGATTGGAAGAAAAGCGGCTGAGGAAACCAAAGAAGAGATACAGGAAGTGGTGAAAGGCGCCGATATGGTTTTCATTGCCTGTGGCATGGGTGGTGGAACCGGCACTGGCGCATCTCCAGTGGTTGCTCGCACCGCCCGAGAGGAAGGAGTCCTGACTGTTGCGGTGGTGACCCGTCCTTTTTACTTTGAAGGAGCACGAAGAGCTATGGTCGCGGACCAGGGAATCGAAGAGCTCAAGAATGAAGTCGACGCGTTGATCGTCATACCGAACGACCGCCTGCTCGGCATCATAGAAGAAAACACGACATTCCGATCCGCGTTCGCGATGTGTGATGAAGTTTTACGTCATGCGGTTGAAGGCATTTCCGACCTTATCACCACACCGGGTATCATCAATGTAGACTTTGCCGATGTACGCGCGGTCATGGCTAACGCCGGACCGGCGCTGATGGGAATCGGAAGCGCGAGCGGAGAAAAAAGAGCGCAGGAGGCCGCACTTGCGGCGATCAACTCCCCGCTTCTTGATATATCGATCAATGGAGCAAAAGGGGTGCTCTTTGCCATAGCGGCGGGAGACGACCTCGCTATGAACGAAGTGCAGGAAGCCGCAAAGATAATCACGGAATCGATCGATCAAGACGCAAAGGTGATCTTTGGAACCATACTTGACGGCAAACTCAAAAAGAACGAGCTTAAAATAACCGTGATTGCTTCAGGCTTCCCCGGAGAAAGCGCCAAGCGTCCTCTTTTCCAAAGAGAACAATCCCCTACCGGAGAGCGAGGCGAGATCCATAATAGCCTTCTGAAAAATCCATCGCAAAGAAATAAAAAAGACGCGGGAGAAACGGACGAAGATGACTGGAGCGCCGTTCCGGCATTCTTGCGAAGAGGCAAAAAAAATTAACCACACTAAACATTTCGCGGAGTTATGTATGATTTAATAATCGTTGGCGGCGGCCCTGCCGGCACCGCGGCGGGAGTCTACGCCGCGCGAAAAAAATTAAAAACAGCCCTCATTACTCCTGAATTCGGCGGACAATCGCAAGTATCGGAAGATATACAAAACTGGATCGGGACGATCTCCATTTCGGGGAATGACTTGGCAAAGAATTTGCGCGCGCATGTTGAAGCATACGCCGACGGCGTACTTGCCATTGTTGAGGAGAAAGTTTCCGCGGTTCTCAAAGACGGAGACATATTCACGATAAAAACGGGAAAAGGGACATATACGACAAAAACGGTGCTGGTTGCGACCGGCAGTCACCGAAGAAAACTTACTGTGCCGGGCGCGAAAGAATTTGATAATAAAGGAATCACCTATTGCGCGTCGTGCGACGGGCCGCTCTTTTCGGGAAGAGATGTGGTGGTCGTCGGCGGAGGGAATGCCGGATTTGAAACAGCGGCGCAGCTTCTCGCCTATACAAAGAGTGTTACCCTTCTTGAGTATGGAGAAACATTCAAGGCGGAACCGATTACCGTCAATAAGGTGCTCACGAACACGAAAATGAAAGCGTTCAATAATGCCGAAATTGTAAAAATTACCGGCGATAAAATGGTAACCGGCCTCGTGTATAAAGATATAAAGAGAGGTGAGGAAATGGAGCTCACCATTGGCGGCGTGTTCGTTGAGATCGGACAAGTTCCCACGACTGAGTTCGTAAAAGGATTAGTGGAGTTCAACAAATACAACCAGATTGTGATCGACCCATGGACACAGCGCACATCAGTGCCTGGCATCTGGGCCGCGGGAGACTGCGCCAACATCCGCTATCATCAGAACAACATAGCCGCCGGCGACGCGGTCAAAGCAATCGAGGATATTTTCGTCTTCCTCAAGGCGGCGTAATGACGCTATTGTCGCAACTATCATCATAAATATAAATCGCAAAAGTACACCCCTTTATTTTATTGGACACCGAGTGTCCAATAAAATAAAGGGGTGTACTTCAATTGCAAAAAACGAGAGTTAAACACCATTCCCTTAAAAAATAAAGGGCGGCGGCACAGATTTTGTCAAGCACGGCTTGTGTACAGAGTTACTTGCTAATGTTAACTCAACACTCCCCACAAACGCAAAAAATGGTCGTACAGGATACATGGACAAAGCGCAATGGAAGAATCCGAATGACAATTGTTGGACTTCGCATGTCCAATAATGTACATCATTTGAAAGTTCAAACGATCGTTCAAACACTCAAATAATGGGGAGTTCCGAAATCAGAAGATTTCGGAACTCCCCAACTCTCGGCTAGGGCTCTACCCCTCGCCACGTAGCTCACGGATGAGCTGCGCGGCGAGGTTTGCGCCGTAGTCAACCGCGATCGTTTCCTCCTCCCTCGAGGAGGAAACGGTGCGCCATGTCGGCGTAAAAACCGAGAGGGCAAAGGCGGCGGCAACCGCGGCGGCAGCGGCTTTTCGCGCCGCCACCCCTTCCCACTCCTTCCCGGGGAGATACTTCCACCCTTCCCAACCCGTGAAACCACGGAAGTTGGGACCAATATAGGGGTATGTACCGCCGCCCCCGTACTGGAAATAAACGGGGGCAACAACCCCCGCAACCCTTAGGACGTAACCGTACGTCGGGTTGCAGTCGCCCTCGTTGCCCTCGTCGTCGTCACCGTCCCAATCCCCGGCACCACGCCGGGGTCATCGTAGGTGCCACGCAATGCCGCCTCTCCCGCGAGAGCAGCAATGTGCTCAAGCAGGACCGAAGCCTCGACGGCTTCGGCGACATCGCCGAATACCCGCCGCGGTGTCTCCCCCGTTGGGGAGGGAAAGTGAGCTTCGACTTCAAACTCACCCTCCCTGAGCACCCGGATGGTGCAATACCGGCACGAAAAACCTTTCGTTTCTTCGTGCCAGTAGAGCCGCCCCCCGCCCCCCGTGGACACAACGTCCACATATCCGGCTCCCTCATGGCTGGGGAGGACGGTTTCCGTCTCAAGGTCGCGAGCGACCTCCTGACGGGCGATCCCGTATGCCAACATGGCTGCGGTATTGTTCATAACTTCCTCCGCAGCAGTTTTTTGTTTTTGCTTCCACATCTGTGGAAACATGCCGGTAACTCTGCCAACCGGCGGGGTTGTGTTGGTTGTAAAGGTGCAAGTACCATACGACACGCGATGTCGTATGGTACTCTATCAATTCATCTGGTTTTAGTTAGCACACAGTACTATTTTTGTCAAGTGCCTGTGGTACTATGCAATTCCATAATTTGACAGTATCGGCTATAATGAAGCACATGGAGAAACGAATCTCGCGGCTTAGTCCAAAGAAACGCTATTTGCAGATCGCGCTCAACGGTACGCTTGACGAGGCGTTTGGCGTTATCGCGCGGCTTCCCATAAGCGACCGCATCCTCGTCGAGGCGGGAACGCCGCTCATCAAACGCTACGGCGAGGAAGGCATACGCAAGATCAGACTCTGGTATACACAACATATCGCGGGTATGCCCATGCTCTCCGGCGAGCAAACGATGCCGACGGCAAACACGCAACTGCCGTCGCTCATTTCTTATTTCATGGAGATGAAAGCGCACAAAGATCGCGAAAAAAACTTTTATCGAGAAATGACGTCGTACAGTCAGCCCCACTTGATCTCCGTCGCGAAGCAACCGACACCCTATGTTGTCGCCGACCTCAAAATGATGGACCGCGGAGAAACGGAAGTCGAGATTGCCGCACGAGGCGGAGCCGATGCCGCGGTCGCGCTTGGACGCGCGCCGATCGAATCGCTCAACGCGTTCGTTGAAGCATGCGAGCATCTCGGTCTCGACGCGATGATCGACATGATGAATGTCGAATATCCGATCGCCATCCTGCGAGAAATGAAAAAACTTCCGCGAGTGGTGATTTTACACCGAGGCGTTGATGAGACGGAGGACAACAAACAAAAAATGCTCCCCCTCTACGAGATTCGCCGCATCAAGGGCGCCTACGACGTAATGATTTCAATTGCCGGCGGCGACACTTTGCGGGAAGTGCAAAGTTCATTCTTTAACGATGCCGACATCGCCGTTGTATGGAAAGATTTCTACCACGCGCATGGCAACATCGCCTCCATCGCGCACGATTTTCTCAACGAGGTTAAGTAGGAAGAAATTCTTCGCTTGTCTTTTTACGCTTATCAGGCGACACCACGACACCTTGTTTTTCCAGGTTTTCAATTTCGTTTTCCATCAATCGCAAACCGTCGATCCACAATTGCGGAACCGAAAGTCCCTTCCCTTTTCGTATATACGCACGCGCGCTACATTCCGCATACTTCCTTTTGAGCCACTCCGCGTATTTTTCAAGCGTGGTAAATTGTGCTTGATGATCAATGAAAAAATTGGGAGCAAGTAATTCACGAAATGCTCCGTCGGCGCTACCGGAAAAAACGTTTTACGAAATCACCTAGCCATGCCATGAATTAAAACGATGTTTTGAACACGACACGATCTCCCTTGTGTATGTCTTCCTTTTTGAGATTTCCGTTTAAAACAATTGAGGCAACGCTCCCGATATTTTCAACGGCATCAATAGAAACTTCGCCTTCGCTCATTGTATAATTTCCTTACTCTTTACTTTTATCCCGCATAAATCCGGCAAGTGATTTCATGCCCTCGTAAAATTCAATCGGCAAACCGAATATGACTGTCTTTGACGGGTCCGGGTTGATCTTTTCGATGGTTTGGAGCGTTCTCATCGAAATACCGCTCGGAACGCGCGAGAGCACCTCCGCCGCTTGCGCCAGTTTTTCGGACGCCGCAAACTCGCCTTCCGCTTGAATGATAACCGCGCGCCGTTCCCGCTCGGCTTCGGCCTGTTTTGCCATCACCCGTTTCATATCGGCCGGAAGCTCGATATCCTGAATCTTAATCGCTGATACGTCAATCCCCCACGGATCGGTCGCCACATCAACGATCTTTTTTATCTCATCGGCGATCTTATCTCGCTCTGAAAGCAGAGTGTCGAGCTCAAACCCGCCAATCACGTCCCGCAAGGTCGCCTGAGCATAGAGCGCGGCCGCGTTGCGGAAGTTCTGCACCTCGAGTATCGCCCGCTCGGCGCTATCGACACGAAAATACACGACGGCGTTGATGCCTACGGTAACATTGTCCTTGGTGATGACTTCCTGTTGCGGAATATCGATCGTCGCGATGCGCAAGTCGACTTTCGACATCCGCTGGATACCGACAAATATCCACGTCAAGCCCGGTTTTCTCGTACCGGTATATCTTCCCAAAGTCAGCACGACTCCATCCTCGTATTGATCTATGACCCGCAAGCCGGCGATAACGAGAAAAATGCCAACCCCGATAATAATTTCCAGAGCGACTAACATGATGTTTTTATTATACCATTTTTAAATGAAAAGACGACAAAGATACTTATGCACATGCTAAAATATTCACGCGATCACGATTAAAACCGAACTTCTCGCTTCGATTTTGATGTGATGGTGTCATTATATCAAAATTGAAGTGAGAAGTTCGGTTTTAATGTTCAGAAATGGTGCTTGTTTTTGTTTTTCCCTGTCACGCGCAGTGCGGCGGTGTTTCGCTTAAAAATAAGCGGGGTGCTAGATTTCTAATGGGCGGAATATGTGTACTCAAAAACGGCACGCGCTACCGTTTCCAAACTTTTTGCACTACATTTGTCGAGCGTGTCGCCGGTTGTGTGGAATGGCGGATATTCAAAATCAATGAGCAGAAAACTTGGAACTCCAGCTTGGTTGAGTGGCGTATGGTCATCTTTAATGCTTTGCGCTACCTTATTTTGAAAAACTCGGCTATTTATTTTCCGCGCAATATCCCAAAAGGAATCCACTTGATCGTTGGCGTTTTGAACCGATGATTGTTCTTTGTAAATTCTCAAATCCTTATCACATACCATATCAAGAACAAGCGCGGATGCCGGCTTATTGTTTCCGTACAGTTCGCTTAAATGCTCGGCGAAATATGTGGAGCCGAGCGGCTTCCAATTCGTGTAATCACTGCCTTGATTTATATCGCCTTCTTCCCCGTCAAAGAAAACAATATCAACCCCCACACTCGGTATCACATGAGAAGTACCGAGTATACGCGCTAATTCCACAAGAACGGCAACGCCGGAAGCAGAATCATTAGCCCCCGGCACGGGCTGGTTGTTATGTGAATGATCCAAATCTGCAAATTTTTTGCTATCGTAATGTGTTGCCAAAATAATCCGCCGCTCTTGTGTCGGATATAAACGCCCTATGATGTTTGTGAGTTTGTAAGTCTTGCCATCGCTAGTTGTGTAACCCCACGATTGAGTTGCAACTTCATTTGTTTGTTCGTTCATTTCGGCGGTTAAAAATTCCTGCACACTTTTGTGTCCTTGCGCGCCCATGTAACGCGGTCCGTAGCGCATTTGCTGGTCTATCACCGCAAGCATTTCATTTCCGTCAATAAGCGACTTTTCCTCGAAGGTACGCTGCAGAACTTCTGCCGTTAAGTGCTCAACTGGAGAAAAATTATCAGTGAAAACCGGATATGGCGACAGATCAAATCTACCAAGATCAATCACCTTATTGTGCAATGAGCTCATGATGGGATTTTGGCTCTGAAGAATTGAGAGTGCGCTCAGATCAGTTTTCTTGTCGCTGTTATGTCCAACAAAAATGATATTTTGCGATTCAGTTTTTTCGGGAGTTTCAACCGCGAAAAAGTAGCTGTTCGGAAAAACACTTTGAAATGTTTTTATCTCCGTGAAAATAAGGGATGGTTGCTGTCGTGATAAATCTCCAATTAAATTCGCGATAAATACACCATCGTCAGACAACTTTTCTTTCGCTATGGTAAAAAATTCCTGTGTTGCGAAATGAGATGGAATGGAAAAAAGCGAGTAATACACATCGCTCAATATCAAGTCATACTTCTTGTCAGAATCTCGCAGTAGGCGGCGGCCGTCCTCGGTATAGTTATGCAAGTTAGGGCTATCCTTAACATTGAAGTATTGCTTGGCTAACTCAAATAACGACGGCTCAATTTCTGAAACGTCAATCGTGGCATTTGGTAGCTCTGCGAGAAGTGCCTTTGGCATAGAATACGCGCCACCGCCTATCACGAGAGCATTTTTAACATCGGGCTTAAAAATTTTGTAGAGCGAATAATATTTTGTGTATTCGTATACCAAGTCGGTCGGGTCGTCGGAATCAAGAAACATAGCGCCAGAGGCGCTTCTATCTTGCTGGAAAACCCTTATGGGTCTGCTCCCTTGCACGCTGTCGTAAATCGTAATTTTCTCGTAAATGCCGTCTTTACTGTATAAAGCATTTCCTTCAATTTGCTGAATAGCGAAAATAGTGATACCAACCAAAGCCAAGACTGCAATCACAGATTTTGTAAGTCGCTTTTTGTCAAAACCAAAGATGACGAGCGGAATAAAGCCGAGAAGAAATAAAACAATCCCCGTCGCAATAAAAATGTAATCTATACCAAAATGTGGTATCAGCACAAAACCCGCAAGCAAACTGCCTACAATACTGCCAAGCGTGGACCAAAAAAATATTTTGCCGGAAACACTACCAACTCCTTGTTCTGGAAATTGAACACTTTGTAACTTGATAGCGTAGGGCGACAACGTGCCAAGCAAAAGCGCGGGAATGAGAAACAGTAGCAACGCGGAAACGAGTGGGCCGCTAGTGAGAGAAAGAATGATGCTTAAAATCGGAAGAATTATCAAGCCCAAAAAATGAATGACAAGAACAACCAAGCCGCTCGCAAGAATTATGCCGAAAAACCATTGCAATGATGGGTGTCGGTCGGCAAATTTTCCGCCCGCGTAATACCCGATGCTCAAAGCCGCAAGTATCACGCTTATCACACTGGACACTGTAAAGATTGTGTTGCCGTAATAAGGTGAGAGAACTCGAACGGCAACGACTTCAATAATTAACACGCATGCTCCGGTGAAAAAAACAGCGATCAGGAGCACGTTTTGTTTCAAAAATTTATCCATATATCTTGCTGTTATTGTAGCAATTTGCAGATAATTGCTCAATCCGCCACTCCGTCGACTTTCGAGTAAAGACGATCTCTCCCATGTCGCCCGAGCACCACATTGAGCAACCGCGGCGCGTATTCGCGCAGAGCCGAGCAGAAAAGATTCTTCTCCTTTTTAAAGAGTTTCCAGGTAATGTGCACAAAACTAACGGGCGGCGTATAGTGCCGCCCACTCCGCAGTTTTTCTATATCTGGTGGGCTATCATTGATAATGCTCGAACCCATTTTGAGCGAAACGCCTGCGGCGTTTCGTAAAATCCCAAACCGCCCCGCCATCGTCCAAGCAACCGAAAGTGAGTTGATCTTTAACAATCGAATATTGCTTCATTCAAACTCTTCAATACGGTAAGGCTTTGTGTTGTACTTCTCTAAATATACTGTAAAGAGAGGATGATTCTTGATAACACATTTACCACCAGGACAGTAGGGGTCATTGTTGAGAAAATAAAAGTTGCTTAATTGGTAAGGTCCATTAAATCCAATTTTCTTTAACCGGCTTCCGTCCATCATAAAATCCACCACCGTAACTCCTTTTTTAATGAAAGTAGTTTGAGGAAAGATTGAGGAACCATCAACTTGCGCAGAAAAGTATAACGGGCCTTCATAGATGGTAGTGACTGGCATGGACCTGCGTACACACCAAATGGTGTTGTTGGTCGGGATGTACTAGATGAGGATATTTACGAATTTTTACGCAACGGCCGGATAGGTATCTTATGATATGAAACCCCCACTGCACATTGTTGCTGTTGGTACCCTCGTTGAAAACAAACGAGGTCAATTGACGCACAGCTCACCGAATTGCGGGAGTTTGCCAAGAGAGAAAATCTGAACATCGCCCAAGAGTTTATCGAAAAACAATCTGCCAAAGTTCCAGGTCGTCCAATTTTTAATGATTTGAGAAATACACAAAAGGAAATATGCGACTGGAAGATGTGGCAAACTTTTTGGCGAAGTCC
>PFQT01000055.1 GCA_002788135.1 Candidatus Yonathbacteria bacterium CG_4_8_14_3_um_filter_46_25 | reverse complement strand
AAGGAAAACAAAAAACACTCTTATACGGTCAGTACAAGAGTGTTCGGTAATGTACGCACATATTATTCGCTACATTGCGCTTTATCAGTAACTCTTCTTGTGGTATGATGCCTACGCATAGCCACAAAATACCATGTCCGGACACAATAAATGGTCAAAAATAAAACATAAGAAAGCGGCGACAGACGCGAAGAAGAGCAAGGTATTTTCAAAATACGCGAAACTAATCGCCGTTGAATCAAGAAATGCCGGCGGCGACGTGAACTCGCCGGGACTTCGCGCGGCGATCGAGAAAGCGCGGTCGGAAAATATGCCGAGTGACAATATTGATCGCGCCGTCAAAAAGGGCGTTGGAGACGACATGGCGCACATGGAAGCGGTGCTCTATGAAACATACGGTCCGGGTGGGTGCGCCATCCTGATCGAAGGGCTTACCGACAATAAGAACCGCGCATCTGCCGAAATAAAGCATATTCTTTCGAAGAACGGATCGGCTCTTGCCGGCGCTGGTGCCGCATCATGGGGTTTTGAAAAGACCGCCGATGAATGGAGCCCAAAAACGACCATAGAAATAAGCGAGGAGGACGGCGCTCGCCTTGAGAGAATGATTGAGGAACTCGAAGACAATGACGATGTCCAAAACGTTTACACCAACGCCGCGTAAATTATGCGTGTTCTCGCGATAGACCCGGGTTTTGAGCGAATGGGAGTCGCTATTATCGAGCAAACAGGGATTGCTCCATCTCTTATCTATTCAAATTGTTTCAAAACATCACCATTACTACCGTTCAATGAGCGCTTGAATGAAATCGGAAGTGAAATCCAGAGTATAATAAAAGAACACCACCCCGAGGCGCTTGCCATAGAAACTCTTTTTTTCAACACTAACAAAAAGACCGCGATGATGGTTTCTGAGTCGCGAGGAGTGGTAATATATATATCAACGCGCGAAAAACTTCCCGTTTACGAATACACCCCGCCTCAAATAAAGATCGCGGTTGCCGGTTATGGAAAAGCGGATAAAAGACAAATAGCGTTCATGACGAAAAAATTAATTGCTATTAGTGATGATATTGTAAATGATGACGAGATCGACGCGATTGCCATCGGGCTAACCTGTATCGCTTCATATAAAACTATCCATGAATAAAGTAAAAAAAAGAAAAATCAGCCGTCCTTTAGCCAACAACGTGGCGCAAAAATCGACAAGAAAAACAGGGTTGCTGCGACACAAAAGAAAGAGCGGCAGGCATTCCCTGTGTTATTCAATCGCGATCGGTTTTGTATCACTTCTTCTGATCGCGAGTGGTTTTTTCGCGCTATGGATAACAACCATACAAATTCCAGATTTTAAATCTCTCGCCGCGCGAAAAGTAATCGAGTCAACTAAAATATATGACCGCACCGGAGAAGTGCTTCTCTATGATGTGCACGACAACATAAAAAGAAATGAGGTTGATATGGATAATATTTCACGGTATATAAAAAACGCCACCGTCGCCATAGAGGACGCCGAATTCTACAACCATTTTGGGATACGCCCACTCTCGTTCATCCGGGCGGTTTTCGCAAATATCATGACTGGAAGTCTTGGGCAAGGAGGATCAACAATCACCCAACAGGTGGTTAAAAACACCCTGCTGACACCGGAAAAGAAAATATCAAGAAAGATCAAAGAATGGGTGCTTGCGGTGAAGCTTGAACAAGCTCTTACAAAAGATCAGATACTCTTATTATATCTCAATGAGGCGCCCTATGGCGGAAATATTTACGGGGTCGAGGAGGCGGCACTGACCTTTTTTGGAAAACACGCGCAAGAACTCAATCTTGCCGAAAGCGCTTATATCGCGTCACTCCCCCAAGCGCCAACCTATTACTCTCCATACGGGAACCACTATGACGCGCTTAACGCGCGAAAAAATTTAGTGCTACAAAAAATGATCGAAGGTAATTTTATATCGCAAGAAGAATATCAAAATGCCGCTAAAGAAGAAGTTATTTTTTTACCACAAGATCCCTATGGTATCAAAGCGCCCCATTTTGTGACATGGGTACGAGAATATCTTGTCGAAAGATATGGCGAAAAGATGGTGCAAGAAGGAGGGTTAAAAGTTACCACGACACTTGATTACGATCTTGAGCGGAAGACCGAGGAGATCATCGCAAAATTTGGCGAGGAAAACGAAGTAAAATATAACGCGAAAAATGCCGGAATGATCGGAATTGATCCAAAAACAGGCCACGTTCTTGTTATGGTCGGTTCAAGAAACTATTTCGACATCGAGAATGGTGGAAACTTTAACGTTACCCTTGCGCACCGCCAACCGGGCTCCGCTTTCAAGCCTTTTGTGTACGCAACAGCATTCATGAAAGGGTATACGCCCGATACGGTTGTTTTTGATCTTCCCACGCAATTTCAAACAACATGCGACAATGAAGGAAAGCCGCTCTTGAGCGAAATTGATCCGCGCGACTGCTATATGCCGGGGAATTACGATAATATATTCCGTGGACCGGTATCATTACGAAACGCGCTCGCCCAATCAATAAACATACCGGCGATAAAAACGCTCTATCTTGCCGGCTTAAACGATTCTCTTGAAACGGCAAAAAAAATGGGTATTGGCGAATTAGGCAGCGCAAATCAATATGGATTGACTCTTGTGCTTGGTGGCGGTGAGGTTTCTCTTTTGGATATAACAAGTGCTTATGGCGTTTTTGCAAATGACGGCATTAAAAATCCTCCTGTTGGAATTCTTAAAGTCGAGGACGCGGAAGGGAATACTCTCGAAGCATACGCCGCGCGCGATGAACAAGTCATACCGAAGAACGTGGCGCGTGAGATATCGGATGTATTATCAGACAACCAAGCAAGAACGCCTGCGTTTGGAGATCGATCACCCCTTTATTTTGAGGGCAGAGATGTCGCCGACAAAACAGGGACCACAAATGACTACCGTGACGCATGGACTGTTGGTTACACACCATCTTTTGCTCTTGGCGCGTGGGTAGGAAATAACGATAACTCATCAATGGAAAAAAAAGTTGCGGGATATATTGTCACGCCAATATGGAACGCGGTTATGTTAGAGGTTTTGGCAAAATACCCCGATGAAAAATTTAAAGAACCGGAATACCCGGAAAAAAACGAACTTAAGCCTGTTTTAAGGGGTATTTGGGAAGGAAGTCGTACTTATTTTACTGATAAAATTTCGGGAAAATTAGCAACAAACTATACCCCCAATGAACTACGTAGTGAGCACATTATTAAAGAAGTACACACTATTCTTTATTGGGTCAATAAAACAAACCCAAACGGTGGAATACCCGAACATCCGGAAAATGACCCTCAATTCAATCTTTGGGAAAAACCGGTTAGGGATTGGGTTGTAAAAACAAATATAATAGAGGACGCGTCAAGCGCCGCACCGATTCAATATGATGATGTCCACACTCCCGAAAACGCCCCTAAAATAAGCATAGTCTCACCGGAAGAACATACGGCGCTTAATAATGAGCAGAGAGTTATTATCAAAGTCGTATCAAACGGCCGCTACCCGTTGACGCGAGTTGATTACTATGTGGATAATATTTTTATTGGAACATCAAGCAGTGATCCTTTTGAGTATCCATTTATTGTATCTGGTGCAACCACGTCAATCATGCAAATAAAAGTGATCGGGTATGATTCGGTGTTAAATACCGGAACCGCCAATGCTGTGTTTGATATAATCACACCGTAGTTAGTGGTGTATAGTAAATGGGGATTATCCAAATTTTTTAATCACCAGGATAGTGTGCCTTAGGAACGATTTTAGAAGTGTTTTTATTTTAAAAAAAATATCGCTTCTGTTATTTATGAACCAACGGATATCGCGCCTAATAACCTCGATTCCAAAGAAAAATTCTGGATATTCCGTACTCTTTTTTGTTCTTGAGAATACATAATTTACGGCTATGATTCCAATTACACCAATAATAACACCGGAGACGATATCGACTGCGTAGTGCTCCAAGGTATACATCGCTCCTATTATATTAAGTATATACCAAAAAAAAGTCGCGATGCCAAAAGGAGCCCATATTAAAAAACTAAAATAGAGCACCAATAATCCCCACGCGGTATGCATACTTGGAAATGTTGACACGCTGTAATATCCTTCTTCTGGCTTACTTCCTATGTTTGAAATAGTATCGATTAATCGCGAATTACGAGGACTTGTTTTTTCTAAATAAAAACTGATGGTATTTTTTATATTTTCATCAATCGTTGTTGTTGTTACATTATTTTTATACATTTCAGATGGTGTAAGCGCTGGAAAAGAATACCATAAAGGGATACTGATCATCACTACAACAAAGAAAGCGGTTATAAATCTTCTTAATAAATCAATATTTTTTATTAAAAGTAGTATAAAAATAATCGAAATGATTGTTGATAAGTTTGTGTATGCTGAAAGAAATAATGTATCAAGTATTTTTATATGAGAGAATTGTTGTAATGAAAAAGGAACATAGGCGCCGAAAAGTGAGTAGTCAAGATACATAAGGAAGTTAGAAGCGTTTATTGTTTCTTGCGCTGAAACGCTTCCTATTTGCTTCATGTTCGCAAGTATTATTATTGATGGAATTAGAAATAGTAAAAAAAGGGTGATTATACTCTTTATTGCCATTAATACAGAATGAAAAAATATCGTGCCTTGATTTTTTTTCCTTTGATCTCTTTTTTGCAGAAAATAATATTCAAGAATTTTTTTTAATATAAACGCTGTTTTAAAAATTAAATAATTATAAATAATAAAAAAAGCAATTCTAAAAAAACCGATGCCAAAAAATAAGAACTGGACGGTGCTATTTGATGTAAAGAGATTATTTATTCCATTAATAGCGTTTGGTGAAATATAAGAACATATAACGAATATTACTATTGGCGCAACAATAAGTATAAAAAATTCTATTGGTATAGTAGATGTGGTTTTTACCGAACTCATAAAATATTAAGTAAACTTTTGTGATTTTCTTTTATTTTGTTTAAAATAATTGTTTTTTTTATAAAAATCTCATTTTTTATCGCAGGTGTATTTTTAAAATAGGCGATATTATTTATTATTGAAATATCTTTTTTTTCTATTGTTATATTTGTTATATCTTCAATTGTTTTTATGATATTGTTTTTTAAAATATAGTGCGGTGGTAAAATTTTTTTAAATTTATCAAAAAAATCAATGATTTTTTTCATATGTTTATTTTTTATTATATTGCGTCACTATATATAATAGGGAGTTATTATTAACTCCTTTTATAATCATTGGTTTATTATCACCATTAAATAATAAAGATAAACTATCATCGTTTGTTGATTGAAGGTAATCCATAATATATTTTTGATTAAAATGCGCGTTAATATCATCACCTAATATCGCCGCATTGATTTTTGTTATATTTTCTCCTTTATCACTTTTTGCTTTTATTTCACATGTTTTATTTTTTTTATTTGTTGTTATATTGACTTTATTAAAATTATCGGAAAAAATATTTGATATTTTTAGCGCGTCTAAAATATCTTGTTTTAAAATAATAATACTTGTTGTGTTTTCTTTTGGTATTATTTGGCGATAATCAGGAAATACTCCATTAACAACACGAGTGGTTATGTATATATTTTGATTAGAGATTGATAATTGATTTTTATTAAAAAAAACATCAATATCACCATCAATATCTTCAATAATTTTACTTATTTCATTGATATTTTTAATTGGTATAATCACTCCATTAAAATCAGTGATGTTTTTATTTGGTATTTTTTTCTCAGAGAGGCGTAATGAATCTGTTGCCACAAAAAATAATATTCCACTCTCTTGATAAATAAAAACACTTGAATATTCTGGTTTTATATCAGAAATAGCTGAACTATAACGAACAGATAATATTCCTGATAAAAAATTTTTTGCTGATATAGTGAATTTCACTCCATCTTGTATTTTTGGTAATGTTGGAAAATCATCCGGTTTATAGCTTTTTATTAAAATATTATTATTTTTTACTAAAACATTTAAATTATCATTATCAACATTAAGAATAATAGTATGCTCATTTTTAATATTTGATAATAGATCAGTAAAAACACCACCTGGAATGGCAATTTTCCCTTGTTTTATTATTTTTGCAGGTATTTTAAACTCAACACCAATATCTAAATTTGTTGATCGTATTTTTAAAAAAGTGTCTTCAGTAAATAATAATATAGAACTAAGTATTGGGAGAGTTGTATTTTTTCCTGTTATTTTATTCGCTAATGAAATATATTTTTTTATTTTTTCTAATATACATTCTATTTTCATTTTATTTTTTTTATTACTGATTAATTGATTATTATTTATAGTAATGTGGAAATGTTGATAACTTATTTATAATCCAACACATAAAGCTTATTTTAAATACTATTACTATTTTAAAAGTGGATATCTAATAATAAAAACAGTAAAAATATTTTTTATTCATCTTTTTCAACAACTAAATAAATTTATTTAACATATTTATCAACAGTTTATTCATATATAAAATAAATTAAAACATCGAACGTATTTGATCGATTTCTTGAGTAAGTAAATTATCAATTTTTAAATCATCTTTTATTTTTCCATATGAATGTATAACAGTAGTGTGATCTCTCCCGCCTAATTTATTACCAATTAATGGGTATGAAATATTAAAATCTTCACGGAGTAAATACATAATAATTTGCCGCGGTTTTACCACTTCCCTTCTTCTTGTTTTTTCATATATTGAATCACTATTAATACCATAAAATCCAGCAACAATATTAACAATATCATTAATTGAAACAGACCGTTTTTGTTTTATGTTGTTTTTTATTATTAACTTAACTTCATTTAATGATATTTCTTTATTTTTTAATTGCGATTGGAACACAATAATATTTAATAATCCCTCAAGTTCACGTATATTACCTTGAATCAAAAATGCTATATACTCAATAATCTCATCAGAGAGTATAAAATTATTCACTTTTGACTTTGATCGCAATAACGCAACACGTGACTCATAATCCGGTTGTTGTACATCAACAATCATCCCCGCACTGAATCGTGATTTTAAACGGTCTTTTAAATTTGGTATATAATTTGGATGCTGGTCGGATGAAAAAATTATCTGTTTATTATTTTCATATAGAGTATTAAATAAGTGGAATAATTCCTCTTGAGTTTTTTCTTTATTGGAAAGGAATTGGATATCATCCATAATAAAAATGTCATATTTTCTGTATTTATCTTTAAACTCATTAATTTTATTTAATTGCAATGAATTAATATAATCCATTGAGAATTTTTCAGAAGTAACATAATAAATCTTCTTCTTTGGATCTGTTTTTTTAATATGATTACCAATTGCTTGGATTAAATGTGTCTTTCCAAGACCAGTTCCTCCGTAAATAAAAAGTGGATTATAAACAAGCCCCGGTTTTTTAATAACCGCCTGCGCCGCCGCATGAGCCAACTCATTAAAAGAACCAATAATAAACGAGTCAAAAAGATAGCGTGGGTTTAAATTATCCTCTTTATTAACACAAAGGTCGCTTAAAGGAAGCTCTCCATTTTGTTGTTTCACTACCGCATTATTTTTATCATCTTGGTCAAATACCCTCTTTTTTGAAATAATATACTCAATACTTCGTATATCCTCTCCATAATTACGAAGCGCTCGTAATATTGATTTGTGATATTTATTAATAAGCCACTCTTTCACAAACTCATTCGGCACTCCAAGATACACAACCCCATCTTCTTGTTTGTGGATGTAGATATTTTTAAACCATGTGCTGAAATTTGCCTTTGAAACACCTAACTCAATTTCAACCAAGGCGGTATCCCAAAGTTGTTTGTCGTCAATCATAAAAAATTTATTTATAAATTATATATAAAGTGCAGTTATTATATACCTATTTTAAAAACAAAAAACTTGCAAAATCATACAAGATATGTTAGTAAGTATGTTAATAAGGTGTGGAAATTTTTTTACAGAAAAAATTATCTATTGAATTATGTCAAAAACATATAAACCAAAAACAAAAAAACATCAAAAGACCCACGGGTTTCTCGTTCGGAAAAAAACCAGCACTGGAACGTCGATACTCAAAAATCGCAGGAGAAAAGGAAGAGCGAAACTGACCATTTAGGCGTCTTTTTGCGCGTATATGCTTCCTCAAAATAAACGGGTAGATAGTGAGACCCTTGCCTTTTTATTAACCCAAAAACCATCCAAAATAGGGCAAACAGAGTATTTGCGTGTCCTTGTGTATAAAAACACCGACAGTCATAAATTACCGCGTATTTGCTTTATCGCGCCGAAAAAAAAATATAAAAAAGCAACCACACGCAATCTCTTAAAAAGAAGAGGGTTTTCATTGGTTGAGGAGCACAAAAAACTGTTTAAAAATGGGTATATTTATATCTTTTTCTTTCAATCAAAAATTACCACGTTTTTTGTTATAAAAAAAGAGATCGAAGCGCTTCTTAAGAAGATAAATATCGCATAATATGATCTCTCGAATCATTATCTCTTTCATAAGGGTTTATCAAAGAATTTTATCGCCGGAAACAGGGTCATTATGGGTGTCGTTCGGTAAAACAAAAAAGGTCTGTGTTTTTTTCCCGAGTTGTTCTGAATATACCATTCATACTATCGAGAAATACGGTGTTATACGCGGTGTTTTTAAGGGTATAAAAAGAATATTTCGATGCCACCCATGGCAAAAGAGGCGTTATGACCCAGTCGAGTAAATTAAAGAAAACACACCCCTTCCCCATTAACCTTATGAGGTGACACGGTTTAGTATTTCATTTACTGATATAAAATCAGTTTTATCTTCCGTAAAGTCGGTCATCACAGAGGTGATATTAATTAAACAACCCCTTGCTTCACTTGCTCGTTTTACATACAATTGAGCGATGATTCCATATTTATTTAATACGTTCTTTTACCAGCCGCTCTATAATGGGTTGGTGTTATTAGTGTCTTTGATTCCTTACGGGGATGTCGGTATTGCGATCATTATACTTACCGTGATCGTCAAGGTAGTTATTTTGCCGGTTACCCATCGTTCAGTGAAATCACAAGCAAAACTCAAAAACATAGAGCCGTATGTAAAAAAAATAAAAGAAGAACACCATAATAATCGCGAACTTCAAGCGAAAAAGATCATGGAGCTCTATAAAGAGCACGGAGTAAGCCCTTTTTCCGGTTGCTTACTCGTGCTTCTTCAAATGCCCGTTATTCTGGCGCTCTACTGGGTTTTTGTCAAAGGGCTTGATCAGCCGGACAGTAATCTTCTGTACTCATTCGTGCATCCCCCCGAGGTTATATCCATGATGTTTTTTGGCGTTGTTGACCTGACACAAAAAAATATTATTCTGGCTCTATGCGCGGGTGTTTCGCAGTATTTTCAAATGCGGCTTACTCTTCCTCCAACCCCAAAAGAAGAAAGCGGGTCGCAAAAAGAGAATGCCGGTAAAGCATCATTCCAAAATGAGCTTGCGAAAAGTATGAATATGCAGATGAGATATTTTTTACCGGTCTTCATCACTATTGTGGCTTACTCAATATCGGCCGCCGTTGCGCTTTATTGGGTTGTGAGCAGCCTCTTCTCTATCGGGCACGAGCTTTTTGTGAGAAGAAAATCAGAAGGGTTGATAAAAAATTAAGTTACTGATAGGGTATTATATATGCAAACGGGCATGGTAAAAAAGACAATAGAAGCCATATTAGCACACCTTGGTGTTGTTTTTGAACTTGAGATAATTGAGGATTCAGACATTAATGCGATTCGGTTTTTGGTAAAAACCAACAAGCCCCAATCCCTTATTGGTCATAATGGAGAAAATCTTGCCGCGTTGAGTCATATTGTAAAGAAAATAACAGATAAACAACTCTCATCCAATAGCGCGCAACCAGAAAACCGACGCTATTTTATAATAGACGTCAATGATTACCAACTCAAACATATTAGTGATTTGAAAAGTAAAGCCCACATACTTGCCGAACGCGCGCGATATTTTAAAAATAGCGTTGAAATGAACCCAATGCCGCCACGCGACCGGATGATTATCCATTCGCTTTTTTCGAATACGCATGATATTAAGACAGAGTCGTCGGGAGCGGGAGCCAACCGCCGAGTCGTCTTGAAATATGTCTCCATCGGGGAAAATGCTCTTTAGTCCAGCCGTGTCTATATCAGCAACGAGGACATAAAAACTGGCAAATAAAAAAATCCATATCTATCAACAATAATTACTAAATCAGAGCGCGGTCTTAGTCTTTTGGTTTTTCTATCACAGAGCTTGCTTTAAGTCTGAGCGCCCACAGACTTAAGTCTTTTTTATTGATGAAGAATAAGAACACTCCATCGGGATCGGTCGCGAGTTTTATTCCGTCAAGCTCTTCTCCCCCGGATTCTTGCTTGAAATCAATAATCTTTCTTGTTTCTCCAGTAGAGAGATCAAACATCCAAATATCATCGGAAAAAGAAACAACACCTTGGTACCACGCATCAGGATACATCCCTTGCGGTATTTCTTGCGGGTTTGCGCAATAAATGACGTTTGAATCGGCGGTTGACCACGCGCATTTTTCCGGAAGTGTATTGATGGGAAAATTTTCAAATGTGTGCTCTCCTGTGTCATACAGCTTTGTTTCAAATTTCCCGCTGGCGCTTTCCGAGTAAATGGTCGTTCTCCCGTTAGGACCAACCAAGGTGGTTAATCCTTTCACGTCTCCTATTTCTTTCGTTAATTTTCCAGTTGTCGGGTTAAGGAAATATAAATAACCGGGGACTCCGCCGGATGGTTTCGTGGTGAGGGCGATAATGTTTTTCTGCGGCCAATACGAGAGCCACTGAGTGAACGGCGAGGTAAACACGGCTGATTCATTGCCGGTGGTGATGTTATGTATCGTCCCTACGGCAGACTTTGGGATATGTGAACCTTCGTAATCATCAGCGATATTGGTGAGAAAAAACACTTTATTAGTATCTTCGTTTGAAACGGCGAGATTGGTAATATTTTCCGGTAAAAATTCCCCATCAACCTCTTTCAGAGTCGGTGTTGTTGTGCCGTCAGACACATCTCCGTCGCCGAGTTTTATGACAAAGCTTCTAATTGCCCCAGTATCATCGTTGAGATATCGTGCGATTGCTTGCATGCCATTATTTCCCCACTCGGCTTCATATATCTTGCGGTGTTCCTGACTGGAGACTGTTTGTTCGACAACGTCCGACATATTAGTCTCGAAGATATATCCGCGTCCCCTCTCGATATATCGAGCGATAATATCTTTTCCGCCGAGAACGTTCGCTTTTTCGAGAATCGAGAATCCGGAAACAGGCGCGGCGTGGATTTTGATCAAACGCTTATCTTTTAGATCAACAATATTGCCGGGAAGTATTCCGCCGTTTCCGTCATCGTTTTCGTCGGGTGGCAAATGGCTGTTTGTTGTGGTCCCCATGCCGAATGGCGCAAAAGGGCCGACATTGCCGCCGTTTTTCGCGTACAAGAACAGCACCGCGACAATGATCGCGATAATGGCGACAACCCCCCCTAGAATTAATAGTTTTGCGTTTCTTGGCATGGTTAGTTTTGTAAATTATCCCAATAACTTCGGATTGATGGAAAAAAGAATAATATATGCGACCGCGGCGATGAGCAGGCCAAGAAGGGCGTTTGAAATGCGCTCTTTCGCGTCTTGTCGCGTCGATGGACTTGCCGCGCCACCCATATACTCTATGCCAGCGATGACGATCATAAGCACCGCGAGAATGCCAGCCATACCGATGCCGAATGCAAATAGAGCGTTTAGATAATCATTAAGGTTAGTAGCCGCGCCCGCAGGAATTCCGGGAAGCGGAGCGAGAGGGACATATTTAATCGGGCCAGCCGCCATCGCGGATGCTGTGTACGCAAAATACGCGATCACTGCTCCGCTTCCCGTTATTTTCTTATACAGCTGTTGCGCGCGCATGGTAGCGGTTAGTTAGCGTCGCTATTGTTAAAATTAATGGTTAAATACTCCCTTGCGGACTGATATATGTTTCCAAGATTCCGCATGGCAAGTTTCACGTAAGCGTTTCCGATACCCGACTTTTCCTGGGTAAAGGCGATTTTTTGTTCATATCCGGGCTTGTCGGCGTTGTTTACCTGCCAGCTAAAATCGAGGGAGCCGTTTTTTTTATCAGTTTGTGAAAAATAATACGGCTCTGCGACGATGGTGAATTCTTTTTTTGCGGTATCGAACGTTTTTCCAACCGCGCGGTTATACATCACTCCTTCAATCGGGTCATCTTCGTAAAAAATAATCGCTTGTTGCGCGGATGGTATGTTAAATATGCGGTAAGACGCAATAGATTTATCTAACGTGGAAACAGCGACATCAATACGCATATTGCCATAGTTTTCCGCTATTTTGTCAAGATTAACCACACTTCTCCCATACCCGGATTCACTCCTTAAGCGGTTAATGTTTTTTTCCCATTCATAAAAAAGATTATCCGCGAGATTATTGGGGAAATTAGGCATAGCAACGAGTTTAATCTTGCTATGCGCGGTATAAAGAGCTTTTCCTTTATAGAACGGTGGCGTATAACTGTCCGCTTCCCACAGAACATCAAAGTCGGTTGGGTAGAGAATTATTGTCTTTTCGATTGAATCAATATCTTTTTCAATAGGATCAACGACAACTCGTATCGTTGTCCTTGTCCCGGCATCTTTTGTTTTTATATTTATTTTTGTCTTTCCAATTCCCGATGTGACATTTTTCTCGTCTACATACCATGAGATATACGCCCTATCTATGTCTGCCAAGTAACTTTTTAAAGAAACGGTTATGTTTTGATTTGCTTGGTAGTTTTTCGGCTCTGTTTCAATAAATAAGTTTGTATGGGCCATTTGTGTTTTTATTTCAATTTCTGTTGGAATATCCGATATGATGTCGTCAAGGGTAACATTCCCGCTCTTAATATCCTCAATGGTTGGGAAAGCGGCTTGCGCCGGATATGCCGCAAACAAACAGACGAACACGCCAATAGTGCTTACTATTGACAGCGGCAGTCGTTTTTTTTGAGTTGAAGTGTTCATGGTTTGCTAACCGGCATACTTGAGATATTCAGCGGCCTTTCGAATCTTTCGACGTACTTTGTTTTTTTGCCGATAACAACATTGTGGTGGTCATTGGCAGTATATTTATGAACGGTACCAGTTCAATTATAAATGAAGATGTCGTTCTTGCCAATCTTTTAGGTGTGAATTTAACCCCGTTGAAGCGAATATAAAGAATGATAGACATCATCACGATGAAGCTAAAAATGGACGCGATTGTACTGATAAAAAACGATAACGCAAGACCAATGGCGGTCCCAACAATCGGGATCAGACTGCTAGCAGTGGATAGGATTATTATGGTAAGTTTTACCAGAATATCAAGCACATCATCTACGATTGCGAGCGCGAGCATGATGTAAAAAAACGGACCGCTCATTTTTTTGACGCCTCCATCGGGACTCCCGCTTTCCTCCGCTTCTTCTTCCATCTCGTCCTCTTCATCATCGGCGGTTTCATCGTCAAAATCGTCTTCGTCCTCGTATTCTTCGTTGTATGTGTCTTCGCGCATAGTGGTTGCTTATGATTTTGATGCCTGGCTTTCGGCAATCGCGAGGTCTTCTTTCGCTTTTTTTATCGCGAGTACCTGCGATGGGTCAGATGTGACGATCTGGTCTTCTGTGTATGAAGCGATTATCTTGATCGCGACATGTTTCATGCCGGCGAAGAAAATGCCTTCTCCAAGACCCGATTCGAGCAAGAGAAACTTTTCTTCCTCGGTAAGGTTGAAGGTTTTTTGCACTAAGTCGATCGATACCGGCGACTGTTTCAAAAGGAGTTGCATCGATGAGTTGGTAATGATCGGCCGTCCGTAGGGAGAACGAAGGAAGTCTCCCACGTCCTGCGTGATGGTCGAAAGACCGAGATAGTACTTCCTTCCCCGTTTTGCGAGCCCGAACAAAAATGAAGCGGTATCGTCCGATTTCATCATCCACCACGCCTCGTCGATGACCATAAGGCGCTTGCGGAGCGTTTTTCGCACGGCGCTCCAGATAAAATTGGTTACAATATACATGGCGACCGGTTTGAGCTCGTCCTCCATGTCGCGGACGGAAAACACGATGAATTTTTTATCAACATCAACATTACTCGGCTTATTGAGGAATCCCGACCACGTTCCTCGGGTAAACTTGAGAAGTTTTTGCGAGAGCGTTTCGGCGCCGTTCATACCCGAGAGAACCAATTCAAAGTCGGAAAGAAGCGGCGGTTCGATGTTCGAGAAATCTGATTCAGCGGTGATGTCTTTGAGCGCGTATGTTTCCGTGATCGCTCGGTCAATGATCGCGTCTTCCTCGGGGGTAAGTCCGCCAAGCATGACGCGGAACAGGCCAACGAGCATGATGATCTGCGAACGCAAAACGTCGGCGGAAGACTCGTCTTCCCGCGGGATAGGAAGATCAAACGGATTGATGTGGTGCTCGGAGGTCAATGAAATGTTGAAATATCGTCCGCCGGTCGCCTCGGCGAGGTATTCATATTCGCGCTCAGGGTCAATGACGATGATATCCGCGTCAAACATGAGACTGCGCACCACTTCGAGCTTTGTCGCGTATGATTTTCCAGAACCCGATGAAGCAAAAGTAAGCGAATTGTAGTTTGGAAGTGAGAATCGATCGAAGAGCACCAGTGAAGAGTTATGACGGTTGATGCCGTAGAGAATTCCCCGATCGGAAGTAAGGTCGAACGACACGAAGGGGAATATACTCGAAAGCGGCGAAGAGTTTAGTTTAGAGAGCACCAAAAGCTCGTCGGTGCATGTCGGCGCGATGGTCTTGAGTCCTTCTTCTTGTTGGAAGAGCGCGGGGCGTATGTAGATGAGGCGGGATTCAAGCATCGACTTAAGTTCCGTTTCCACTTTCCTCAGGTCGCTTTCATTGTCGGCATACAGAGAAATATAGAGCCCGACATCGAACATTTTTTCTTGCGCCTGTTGGAGTTTGTCCCGCAGATCTTCAAGGTCCTCATAGGCGATCTCGAGCATCGGGTCTCTCACCTTGCCGCTCTCTTCGCGCATCGTTATTTGACTCTGCACTTCCGCGACGCGATTCTGAAACTTCTTCATAACCTTGACCGTATCTATCGGATGGATGAATATGGAAATATCAAACACCTTGTCGAGATTGATAACGGGAGAGAGCCAGTTGTCAGCGAGCGTCCTCGGATACGAGATCACAAAAAATGTCCGCATCAGCTTTTCGCCGAATTCTATTTCCTTACTGCCGATCTTGAGCGCGGAAGGAGCAATGATGTCTTTGAATTCAAGCGTGGTGCTTCCGTATATGTCGTCAGGTAAAACCGGATTTTGCGCTCCTTTTTTCACATCAGGCGTCTTTTGTGTTTTTTTGCCAAACAATCCCATAAATTTCAGCGTTAATTACTTTTCCGCCATCTGTACCGGCTTCTCTGTCTCTCCCGGGTTGTAAAACTTGTAATACAATTCAACAAGCTCTTCCGTTCCGAGCGGCACGGCGCGAACTCCCGTGCGGGCGAGTCCCATTTTTACAATATTCGCTCTCTGTTCAAGCTGTGAGCGCGCTTCCTCAAACGCCTCGGTCTTTTCGGCGCTTTCTTTACCGCTCTTTTTGCCGGGGAGAAATGACATGAACCCGCCGCCCCCTTTCTTTGGCGCGACGCTCTCGGAGCGTGAATAGGGCACGATAATAAAGAATGTTTTGGTCATAATACTTGTCGTGTCCGTAAACCGCTTTATAAACCCTATATATTCTTCTATTTGGATCTTCATCAGGTCATTGAGCTGTTCCTTTAGGCGAGACTCCATCATTGCAAGGTATGGCTTGATATCGAGTCTTCTTGATTGAATGAATATCTGGGTTGAAAATTCGAGCGAATTGAGAAAATTTTGGAATTGCAACAGGATTGCCTCCTGTTCATCCTCAGACCTCAAAGCGAAGTTTATTGACGAGACCATAAGAACCATTCGCATTTCGCCGTTGGTAAGCGTTACGACGCCGTCTTTGACCTCTTTTACTACAATAAAACTTTGTGTCGCTTTTGATTTCACTGCCATATTATTTTTTGGATTCACCGGCGGCCGGCGCGTTGACTAGATTCTTTTCGGCAAGCGGTCCGTTATCCATGCGCCCGGTGGTTTTTTCTTGCGGGTCGTCCTCCTTGTGACCAACCGTAAGGTTCATTGACACATCACCGAGTTTGTTTCCTAATCCAGCGATGGACACCGTATCTGTCGTTTCCGGTTCATCTTCCTCGCGGGTCTCTTCTACCGCTTCTTTTTTTCTCGGAGTTCTCTTCCATGTGTAGAGTTTTCCTTTCAGCGTGTATTTAAAAGCCGACTCCGCTATTTCGATAAACGGCTTTCCTAATTTTTCTTTTGGGTAAAACGCCAGGAGATAAGTAAATATTATCACGCCTATGATGAACGGTATGGCAAGCCAGCTAAAGATACGAAAAAGTATGTATGAGATCGCGCTACCGCCGGCAATGTAAAGAAGCTGGCGAAAACTGAACGCACCGACTAGTTTGCTCTCAACTTCTATGTATTGCGGGACTTTGAACTGCATACTTTAGTGTCTTGCGTAATTATACAACAATAAACAACACATGAAACCGGAGCAAGCACAATAACGCCAGCGACACCGGTTTCAGCAAAAAGCGAACACACTCCTTCATTTTCTCCGCGATCATCCTATCGGTTCGCGGTACATATCCCCGCTCTGCGCCGTTGAAGTATCGATGCGCGGGACTGCTTGCTGTTGCCCTTGCCGTGGCGTTATCATCGACTCTTCCTGAGGCGCGCGAGAAACTGATTGAAGTTTTTGTTCAAAAATATGTTTCGGTTCAGATACTTCCTGCGCTTGCGGCGCTGGCGCTACCGGCTGTGATGTCGGCACGGGAGGCGGAGCTTCCCTCGGCGGTTCTGGTGTTGAAGCCGGGGAAATCGGAGGAGTAAACGACTG